>DATJQG010000168.1:0-3669 GCA_035506015.1 Candidatus Edwardsiibacteriota bacterium | reverse complement strand
CCAGCGCGAAGACCAGGTTGACCAGCACGAAGACCTTGAAATCGCGGTTGAAGGTTTTCCAGCCGAACGACGGCCGCTGGTAGCGCGGTGCGAACGGCTTTTCCTTGACCAGGAACAGGATGGCGACACCCAGGATGGCCGGCACGAACGCCCACAGGAACACTTGGCGATAGCCCAGCAACTGGGCGACCGGGTCAGCGGAACTAAGCCGGCTGATGAAGAACAGCGCGGCCAGCGGCCCCAGCACCGCGCCCAGGCTGTCCATGGCCCGGTGCAAGCCGAAGGCCCGTCCCCGCTGCGACTCGGGCGTATAGTCGGCGATCAGCGCGTCGCGGGCCGAGGTGCGCAGGCCCTTGCCGGTGCGGTCGGCCACGCGCGTCAGCAGCACGAACGGCCAGCCCAGCACGACCGACATCGGTTTGGCGAAGGCCAGCATCGGCTTGGAGAACGCGGACAGGCCGTAGCCCCCGATCACGAACGGCCGGCGCTGGCCAGTGTTGTCCGACCACCAGCCCGAGAAGATCTTGAGGATGTTGGCCGCGCTCTCCGCCAGCCCCTCGATCAGGCCCAGCGCGAACATCGGCGCGCCCAGGACCGAGGTGATGAAGATCGGCACGATGGGGTACAGCATTTCCGAGGAGATGTCGGTCAGCAGGCTGACCCAGCCCAGCTTGACCACATTAGGCGACAGCTTCGCCGTGTCGTTGGGGTTGTTCATGGCTCTGTGGGTTCCCGTTGTCGTTGATGGTTCATCGTTCATTGTCTAATACGCGCCCTTGCCCAGCATCACCACCGGGATGGTCTTGAACAGGATCTCCAGGTCGAGGATCGGCGACCAGTGCTCCAGGTAGTAGATGTCCAGCAGCACCATCTCCTCGAACGCCAGCTCGCTGCGCCCCGAGATCTGCCACAGCCCGGTCATGCCCTGCGGCCCGTCCAGCCGCTTCTTCTGCCATTCCTTGTAGCGCGCCACCTCGGCCGGCAGGGGCGGCCGCGGGCCCACCAGGCTCATCTCGCCCTTCAGCACGTTGATCAGCTGCGGCAGCTCGTCCAGGCTGAGGCGCCGCAGCCAGCGTCCCACCTTGGTGATGCGGGGGTCGTTGCGGATCTTGAAGATCGGGCCGTCGGCCTCGTTCTGCTGGGACAACTGCTGTTTCATCTTGTCGGCGTCCCGCAGCATGGTGCGGAACTTGATCAGCCAGAACGGCCGTTCCCGCTCGCCCAGCCGCAGCTGGCGGTAGAATGGCCAGCCGGGGGAGTCGATCACGATCAACGCCATGATCAGCAGGAACGCCGGCGCGATAACCAGCAGACCCAGCGTGGCCAGGACGATGTCCATCGCCCGCTTCACCGCGCGGCTCACCGCGAACCAGAACTCGTCGCGGATATCGACCAGCGGCACGCCGGTGACGGCCTCGATCCCGGCGGCCCGCAGCAGCAGGTCGGTCTGGTGCGAGGTCATCAGCAGGTCGATGCGGTGGCGCTGGCAGGTCTCGATGGTATCGCTGTAATCGCCCAGCGTGGTGGCGATGCCGGGGATGAACACTTGGGAGAGGCCGCAGCGGTCGATCACCTGGTCCAGGTCGGCGTGCAGGCCGATCGCCTGGACGCCGCCGTGGCGGAAGCCGAGCTGGGCTGGCGACTCCACCAGGAAGCCGATGATCTCGAACTCCAGCACATGGTTCAGCAGCAGGTGGTCGAAGATCTCGCGGGCCGCCTGGCCGGTGCCGATGATCACCGCTTTCTTGCGGCCCCAGCCGCTCTTCAGCAGCGCCAGGTTGAGGGCGTACAGCAGCAGCCGGCCCACGCTCAGCAGCAGCGGCGCGACCAGGAAGTAGACCAGGATGAAGCTGCGGGACAGCAGGTATCCCTTGAACAGGAACACGGCGCTGATGATCAGCAACAGCGTGTAGATGGCCGCGCGGAACAGGCTGATCACCTGGGCCGAGAGCACCTTGGTGCGGGCCTGGATCGAGCTCCCCAGGAAGAACATGAACGCCAGGTAGGCCAGCGGCGCGATCCACCGCAGCTGGGTGGTGATCGCGGGCAGCGGCGGGCTGGTGCGCAGCCACCCGAACACCAGGGTCCAAGCCAGGTGCGCCGCGGCGAATGCCAGGCCGCAGTCGGCCGTGATCACCAGGGCCGGGAAGATGCCCTTGTGGTAGCGGGTCAGTTTTACTGGGGTCATCGCTGGTGTGCCTCGCACTGCTGTTCGATGAACGTTTTCAATCGCTGCGCGAACAGCGACTGGTCGAACGATTCCGCATGGCGGCGGATCTGGGCGGGATCGAACGTCATCGCCTCGAACGCCTGGACCGCCCGAGCCAGGGCATCGGCGGTCTGCTCGCCGAAGAACAGGCCGGTCCTGCCCTCGACCACCGTCTCCAGGGCGCCGCCCCGCCCGTAGGCGATCACCGGGCGGCCGCAGGCCTGGGCCTCCAGCGGCGTCAGGCCGAAATCCTCGTTGGTTGGGAAAATGAAAGCCCGGCAGCAGCGATAGAGTTCCCGCAGCCGTTCGTCGCTCACCCGTCCCAGGAACGTGACGGACGGGCCGGCGATCCGCTCCAGGGCCGACCGCTCCGGCCCATCGCCGGCGACCACCAGCGGCAGGCCCAGGGCCGTGAACGCCCGCACCGCCAGGTCGACCCGCTTGTACGGCTTGAGCCGCGAGGCCGCCAGGTAATAGCCGCCGGTCGCGGCCGTCCCCGGCGTGAAGAAGCCCGTGTCGATGCCGGGCCGGATCACCGTGGCGGGTCGCCGCCAATAGGTCCCGATGCGCCGCGCGACGACATCGGAGATGGCCACATAGTGGTCGGGCCGAGCGCTGCTCGCCACGTCCCAGATACGGATCCGGTGCAGCGCGGCCGCCAGCGCCGGACGCAGCAGCGGGTTGCTGTGGCGCAGCCGTTGGTGGTACTCGTCCCAGGCGAACCGCATCGGGCTGGTGCACACGCAGACGTGCAGTGTCTGCGGGGTGGTCAGCACGCCCTTGGCCCAGGCGCTCGACAGCGATATGACCAGGTCGTAGTCCGATAGGTCGAGGCTCTCGATCGCATACGGGAAGAGCGGGATCATTTTCTCATAATGGCGCCGGACGCCCGGCAAGCGGTTGACCCATGATGGCCTGATCTCCCAGGACCGGAACCGCTGGGGCATCCGGGCGGGATCATAGATAATGGTGTAGACCGGCGCCCCGGGATACAGCTGATGCAAGCATTCCAGTACCCGTTCGGCCCCGCCGTATTGGTTCAGGTAATCGTGGATGATGGCGGTTCTCATGGCGTCCTCCGATCGTGCTGCGCCGGGACGTTACCCAGCACCGCGGCATAGAGCTCGGCGATACGGTCGGCCACGACCGGCCACGTATTGCAGCGCTCGCTCCGCCGACGGGCCTCGGCCCCCAGCAGCGCGGTCTGCCGCCGTTGGCCGATCAGGTAAGAAAGATACTGCGCGAGCGCCTGGGGATCATGGGGCGGGACCAACAACCCGTTCTGCCCGTGTTCGATCACCTCGGAGAACGCCTTGACGTTGGACACCAGCACCGCACAGCCAGCGGCCAGCCCCTTGACCAAGACGCTGCTCATTGCCAAGGTGTCGCAGTCCAGGTAGGGCAGCACCAGGATATCGGTCGTTAACAGGAACCGCTCCTCATCCTCGGGCGACAGGTCG
>DATJQG010000167.1:0-2280 GCA_035506015.1 Candidatus Edwardsiibacteriota bacterium | reverse complement strand
ACTTTCGTCTGCGGCGTGCTGGCCGTGCTGGCCGGTGTTATTTATGCGGCCCGGGAGATACTGCAGGGATACCGGATCGTCACCATTGAAATCAACGAGCATTGATGGGATGAACATGGAACTGCTGATCACGTGTTGCTGGACACTCATTCTATCGGGCGTGCTGGCCGTGCTGGGCTTCCCCGCGTCGCGCGAGGCGTTCGTGGCCGCGACCCGCGCCCACCCCTATCTGATGGGCATGGCCAAGTTCGCGCTGCTGGGCACCATGGGCGAGCTGCTGTCCTGGAAGGTCGTCTCGGGTCGATGGAAACTGTCCGGCGTCCGGCTGTGGCAGCGGGCGCTGGTGTGGGCCGTGATCGGCGTGATGCTGACCATCGCCTTCCCGCTGTTCTCGGCCGGTGTCGACGGCCTGCTGGCGCAGGGCTACCTGCCCGGCCTGGGCATCGCATGGCTGGCCGCCTTCTGGAAATCCTTATTCCTGCAGGCGGTGTTCGCCTTCCCCTTCATGACGTTCCACCGCATTACCGACACGCTGATCGAGCGGGGCCGGCTGTTCTCGAAGTGGCCGTTGATCGAGGTCTACAAGGGCATCGACTGGGACAATATGTTCAAGGTGGTCGGCATGTCGATCATCCTGTTCTGGCTGCCGGTGCACACGGTCAATTTCATGCTGCCGCCGGAATTCCGGGTGATCGTGGCGGCGCTGCTGGCGATCGTGCTGGGCCTGATCCTGGGCTTCGCCAAGCGCAAGTCCGTCAAGAACGCCGTTGCATAGGTCAGCAGAATAGACGATGGCTACGATCTATCATCCCCTGGTCGCTGGCCGCGAACGGCCGTGCGGCAAGCGTTTCCCGGTGCTCGACAAATATACCGGCGAGCCGTTCGCCGAGGCCGGCCTGCCGGACAAAGCGGACATCGAGCAGGCCCTGGCGGCGGCATACGCTGCCCGGCAGGCGATGCAGGCGCTGAGCGCGCACCAGCGCTGTGAGGTGGTCCGGAAAGCCGCGGCGATCCTGGCTCAGAAAAAAGACGAGGTCTCGCTGACCATCGCCCGCGAGGCCGGCAAGCCTTACAAATACGCGGCCTTCGAGGTCGAGCGCACCATCGAGAACCTGGAATACTGCGCCGAGGAGGCCAAGCGCGTCCATGGCGAAACGGTACCGCTCGACGCGGCGAAATCCGGCGCGGGCAAGGTCGGGTACTACGAGCGGTATCCCGTGGGCGTAGTGGCCGCCATCTCCCCGTTCAACTTCCCGCTGAACCTGGCGGCCCACAAGCTGGGCCCGGCCGTCGCGGCGGGGTGTCCCGTGATCCTCAAGCCGGCTACGGCCACGCCGCTGTCCGGGCTGGCGCTGGCCAACGCCTTCGCAGGCGCCGGCCTGCCGCCGGGCGCCATCAGCTGCCTGCCGGGGCCGGGCGAACAGGTGGGCGACGCGCTGGTCACGGACCACAGGATCGCCAAGATCACGTTCACCGGAAGCCGGACGGTGGGCGAGCGCATCATCCGGCAGGCCGGACTGAAGAAAGTGACCATGGAGCTGGGCGGCAACTGCGGCGTGGCAATCGACGAGTCGGTCAAGGACCTCGATCACGCGGTGAAGCGCTGCGTGTTCGGCGCGTTCTACAACCAGGGACAGGTCTGCATCTCGGTGCAGCGGATCTTCGTGCATAAATCGGTATTCGATAAATTCCTCGAGACGTTCTTAAACGAGACGAAGAGACTGAAAGTCGGTAATCCGGTCGACAAGGACACCGACATCGGGCCGGTGATCTCGTCCGCCGAGGCAGACCGGATCATGGCAGTGATCGGCGAGGCCAAGGGTCAAGGCGCGCGGGTGCTGTGCGGCAACAGCCGCGACAAGAACGTGGTCCTGCCGACCGTGCTCACGGGGACCACGCCAGGGATGCGGATCGCGTGCGAGGAGGTCTTCGGCCCCGCGGTGCTGATCGAGCCGGTCGATTCGTTCGAGCAGGGGATCACACGCGTCGAGGACAGCGAGTACGGGCTGCAGGCCGGCGTCTTCACCAGCGACATCGACCGGGCGCTCAAGGCGATCCGCGCGATCGACGTGGGCGGCATCGCGATCAACGACGTGCCCACCATCCGCTTCGACCACATGCCCTACGGCGGCAACAAGGGCAGCGGCCTGGGACGCGAGGGCGCGAAGTTCGCCATCGAGGAGATGACCACGGTGCGGATGGTGGTCTTCAACCCCGATCCCGGACACGGATGACAATGATGAAACGGTGCTTCCGAATATTCGTATTGCTCGCGTTGCT
>DATJQG010000166.1:0-5562 GCA_035506015.1 Candidatus Edwardsiibacteriota bacterium | reverse complement strand
ATCCGCGAGCTGCTGAAGTACACCCGCCAGCCGGGCATCATCAGCTTCGCCGGCGGCCTGCCCGCGCTCGACACCTTCCCGGCCAAGGAGCTGGAGGAGATCGCCGTGCAGGTGCTGCGCGAGAAGGGCGCCTGGGCGCTGCAGTACGGCACCACCGAGGGCGAGGCGCCGCTGCGCGAGGCCATCGCCCAGTGGATGACGCACGAGAAGGGCGCCATCAAGCCGGAGAACATCCTGGTGACCGCCGGCTCGCAGCAGGGCCTGGACATGGTGGCCAAGGTGCTGGTCGACCCGGGCGACGTCATCGTCTGCGAGCTGCCCAGCTACGTGGGCGGCCTGCAGGCCTTCACCGCCTACCGCGCCAAAATGGTCGGCGTGGCGATGGACGACCAGGGCATGCGCACCGATAAACTGGAAAAGATCCTGGAAAAAATGGCGAAGCGCAAGAAGAAGCCCAAGTTCATCTACACCGTGCCGGACTTCCAGAACCCGTCGGGCGTGACCATGTCGCTGGAGCGCCGCAAAAAACTGCTGGAGCTGGCGTACAAATACGAGGTGCCCATCGTCGAGGACAGCCCCTACCGCGACCTGCGCTTCAAGGGCGAGGGCGTGCCGGCGATCTACGCGCTGGATGACCGGAACCAGGTGATCGTGCTGGGCACGTTCTCCAAGATCTTCTGCCCGGGGCTGCGGTTGGCCTGGCTGATGGCGCCCGCGGCCTGGATGGACAAGTTCGTGGTGGCCAAGCAGGGCATGGACCTGTGCTGCCCGGCCTACAACCAGCTGATGGCGGCGGAGTACATCAAGCGAGGGCTGCTGCCCAAGCAGATCGAGAGCATCCGCGCGCTCTACGGCGCCAAGCGCGAGCTGATGCTGAAGGCGCTGAAGCAGCACATGCCCAAGGGCGTCAAGTGGACCAAGCCCGAGGGCGGCCTGTTCCTGTGGCTCAAGCTGCCCAAGCAGATGAGCGCCAACGACCTGTTCCCCAAGGCCATCGAGGAGAAGGTGGCCTACGTCGTCGGCTCGGCCTTCCACTGCGACGGCAAGGGCCTCAACACCATGCGGCTCAACTTCTCGTACCCGACCCCGGAGCAGATCGAGGAGGGCATCAAGCGGCTGGCGACGATGATCAGGAAGAACATGTGACCGATCATCCGGAGTGGAAAATACTGGAGACAGAATAACGAGCACATCCGCTCGGGCAGACAGTACCCAGTAGCCACTAATCACTAACAGCGGAGGCAGGGATGAGGAATGTAGGCATCGTGATCGCGCTGGCGTGCGCGGTGATCGCCGTGTCCTGCGGCAAACCGGCCGACGAGATCCGCATCGGCGGGGTGGGGCCGCTGACCGGCGAGGCCGCCACCTTCGGGTTGTCCACCCAGCAGGGCATGCAGCTGGCCGTGGCCGAGCGCAACGCGGCCGGCGGGGTGCTGGGCAAGCCCGTCAAGCTGGTGTTCGCCGACGACAAGGGCGACCCCACCGAGGGCGCCACGGTCTACACCAAGCTGATCGAGCAGGACCGGGTCTGCGCCATCGTCGGCACGGTGATGAGCAAGGTGTCGCTGGCCGGCGCGCCGATCTGCCAGGCGGCCGGGATCCCGATGATCTCGCCCACCTCCACCAACCCCAAGGTCACCGAGGTGGGCGACTGTATCTTCCGCGCCTGCTTCATCGACCCCTTCCAGGGGACGGTGGGCGCTAAGTTCGCCTTCAACGACCTCAAGGCGCGCCGGGCCGGCGTGATCTTCGACGTCGGCAACGACTACACCAAGGGCCTGGCGGAGTTCTTCCGCGCCACCTTCGCGCAGCTGGGCGGCCAGGTGATCGCGTTCGAGGCCCATCCCACGGGCGCCACCGACTTCAAGGCGCAGCTCACCAAGATCATCGCCCTTAAGCCGGACGTGCTCTACATCCCCGACTACTACAACGACGTCGGCCTGATCGCCAAGCAGGCGCGCGAGCTGGGGTTCCGGGGGCCGCTGGTGGGCGGCGACGGCTGGGATTCGCCCAAGCTGACCGAGATCGGCGGCCGCGACGTGGAGAACGGCTATTTCACCAACCACTTTTCCAAGGACGACGCCCGGCCGGCGGTGCAGCAGTTCGTCAAGAAGTACACCGCCGCCTACGGCGCCGCGCCCGACGCCCTGGCGGCGCTGGCCTACGACGCCATGACCATCATGCTGGACGCCATCGCCCGCGCCGGCGGCACCGACGGACAGAAGATCAGGCAGGCCCTGGCCGCCACCAGGCTGGACGTGGTCTCGGGAACGGTCAGCTTCGACGCCGACCGCAACCCGATCAAGTCGGCGGTGATCATCGCCGTCAAGGACGGCCGGCAGGTCTACCGCGCCACGGTCAACCCCTAGCCGCCGGCGCGCATGCCGGGCGTGATCTTCGACATCAAGCGGTTCTCGGTCAACGACGGGCCCGGGATCAGGACCACGGTGTTCCTCAAGGGCTGCCCCCTGTGCTGCCGCTGGTGCCACAACCCCGAAGGCCTGTCCCCGCAGATCGAGCGGGCGGTGCGGCGCGACCGGCTGGACGGCCGGACCTTCGAGGTCGAGGAGACGATCGGCCGGCAGGTCACCGCCGCCGAGGTGCTGGCCGAGGTCGAGAAGGACCGGGCCTTCTACGACGAGTCTCAGGGCGGGGTGACCTTCTCGGGCGGCGAGCCCATGTATCAGCCTGGATTCCTGGCCGAGCTGCTGGCGGTCTGCGCGGAACGCGGTCTGCGCGCCGCGGTCGACACCAGCGGCCACTGCGACCGCGCGGCGCTGGAGCGGATCGTTCCCCTGGCCGACCTGTTCCTCTACGACATCAAGCACCTCGATGACGCGGCGCACCGCGAGTTCACCGGGGTGTCCAACGCGCTGATCCTGGACAACCTGCGGTTCCTGGCCGGCCGCGGCAAGGAGCTGATCGTCCGCGTGGCGGTGATCCCGGGCTTCAACGACGCCGTCGAACACGTCGACCGGCTGAGGACCCTGCTCGCTACGCTGGGCCCCGCGGTCCGTGAGGTGCATCTGCTGCCCTGCCATCACGGCGCGAAGGGCAAATACCAGAAGCTGAACCGGCCCTACCGCATGGACGGCGTAGCCGGGCTGCGGCGCGGCGACCTCGAGGGAATGAAGCGGCGGTTCGAACAGCTAGGGTTGATCGTGAAAATCGGCGGGTGATGGGACAGACGAAATGAACGAAAGAGTACGGACATTACGGGAACAGTCGCTCAACGCCGTCAACCGGCTGACGGCCGAGCGGGCGCTGCTGGTCACCGAGTTCTACGGCAGCGCCGAGGCGAACGGGCTGCCGGTGCCGGTGGCGCGCGCGGCGGCCTTCAGGCACATCCTCGAACATAAGAAGATCTGCATCAACCCCGGCGAGCTGATCGTGGGCGAGCGCGGGCCCGCGCCCAAGGCCACGCCCACCTATCCCGAGATCTGCCTGCACACGCTGGAAGACCTGGAGATACTGGACGGCCGGCCCACGGTCAGCTTCCAGGTCGACGACGAGACCCGGCAAGCCTACCGCGATGTGATCATCCCGTTCTGGCAGGGCAAGAGCACCCGCGACCTGATCATGGCCCGAATGGCACCCGAGTGGCTGGCCGCCTACCGCGCCGGCATGTTCACCGAGTTCCAGGAACAGCGGGCGCCGGGGCACACCGCCCTGGACGGCAAGATCTATTCCAAGGGGATGCTCGACTTCAGGGATGACATCCGGCGCTCGCTGGAACGCCTGGCCGGCACCGATCCCCAAACCGCCGCCCAGCGGCAGCAGCTGGAGGCGATGGACATCGCGGCCGGCGCCATCATCCGCTACGCCGAGCGTCATGCCGAAATGCTCGACCAACTGGCCGCGGCCGAGGCGGACCCCGCACGGAAAAGGGAACTGCTCGAGATGGCCGGGATCTGCCGACGCGTGCCGGCCCATGCGCCGCGCACGTTCCACGAGGCGCTGCAATACTATTGGTTCGTCCACCTGGGCGTGATCACCGAGGTCAACCCCTGGGATTCGTTCAACCCCGGCCGGCTGGACCAGCACCTCGGGCCGTTCTACGCCCGCGAGCTGGCGGCGGGCACGCTGACCGAGGAGCGGGCCCGGGAGCTGCTGCAGTGCCTGTGGGTGAAGTTCAACAACCAGCCGGCGCCGCCCAAGATGGGCGTCACCGCCAAGGAGAGCAACACCTACACCGACTTCGCCCTGATCAACATCGGCGGCCTGGGGCCGGACGGCCGGGACGGGGCCAACCCCGTCAGCTACCTGCTGCTGGACGTGATCGAGGAGATGCGGCTGCTGCAACCCAGCTCGATGGTCCAGCTGAGCGCCGCCAGCCCCGACGCCCTGCTGCACCGGGCGCTGAAGATCATCCGCACCGGGTTCGGGCAGCCGTCGCTGTTCAACAGCGACATGATCGTCAAAGAACTCGTACGGCAGGGCAAGGCGGTCGAGGACGCCCGCCAGGGCGGGGCCAGCGGCTGCGTGGAGAGCGGCGCCTTCGGCAAGGAGGCGTACTTCCTGACCGGCTATTTCAACCTGGCCAAGCTGCTGGAGCTGGCGCTGCATGACGGGTTCGACCCGCTGACCGGCGCGCAGGCGGGGCCCCGCACGGGCGATCCCCGCACGTTCCGCAGCTTTGCCGACCTGATGGCGGCCTACACCGCGCAGCTGCGCCACCTGGCCGACGTCAAGATCGCGGGTAACATCGCGATCGAGCGGGTGATGGCCGAGCGGCTGCCGGTGCCGTTCCTGTCGCTGCTGATCGACGACTGCATCGCCAGCGGCCGGGACTACAACGCCGGCGGGGCCCGCTACAACACCAGCTACCTCCAGGGCGTGGGCATCGGCACGCTGACCGACAGCCTGACGGCCCTGCGCCGCTACGTCTTCGACAACCGCACGGCGACCATCGACGAATTCCTGAAGGCGCTGGACCGGGATTTCGCGGGCGACGAGGAGCTGCGCCACCGGCTGGTCTACCAGACCCCCAAGTACGGCAACGACGACGATTACGCGGACGCGCAGACCCGGCAGGTGTTCGACGCCTTCTTCGCGGCGGTCGACGGCCGGCCCACCGGCCGGGGCGGCACCTTCAGGATCAACCTGCTGCCGACCACCTGCCACGTCTATTTCGGCAGCGTCACCGGGGCCACGCCGGACGGGCGCAAGGCCGGGACGCCGCTGTCCGAGGGCATCTCGCCGGTGCAGGGCGCGGACCGCACCGGCCCGACCGCCGCGGTCCGCAGCGCCTCTAAGCTGGACCACGCCCGCACCGGCGGCACGCTGCTCAACCAGAAGTTCGCGCCGCAGTTCTTCGCCGACGACGAGGCCATCGCCAAGCTGGGGCAGCTGGTGCGGGGCTACTTCAAGCTGGGCGGCCACCACATCCAGTTCAACGTGGTCGACGCCGCGACCCTGCGCGACGCCCAGCGGCACCCCGAGCGCCACCGCGACTTGATCGTTCGGGTGGCCGGGTACAGCGATTATTTCAACGACCTGACGCCCGAGCTGCAGGAGGAGATCATTCTGCGCACCGAGCACGGGGCGGCGTGACGGGCACCA
>DATJQG010000165.1:0-6218 GCA_035506015.1 Candidatus Edwardsiibacteriota bacterium | reverse complement strand
GTCCATGGCGCGGGTGATGGTTTCGGGTTTTTCCATCATGTAGGTCAGCAGTTCGCGGAAGATCTGGTCCTTGAACTCGTCCACCCGGTCGTCGCGCCGGCAAACGTCCCGGGCCATGTCCGGATCGCTGTTGACGAAGCTGTCGAGGCTGTCCTTCAGCATTCTGGTGGCCAGCTCGGCCATTTGCGGGATGTCGATCAACGGTTTGAGCACCGGCTGGTCGGCCAGCCTCATCGCGCTCTCGGCGATGTTGACCCCGTGGTCGCCGATCCGCTCCAGATCGTTATTGATCTTGAGCGCGCCGATCAGGAATCGCAGGTCGCCGGCCGCGGGCTGATGAAGGGCGATCAGGGCGATGGCCTGTTCCTCGATCTCGATCTCCATCTTGTCGATCGCCTTGTCCAGCTCGAATACTTCGCTGGCCAGAGCCTTCTTCCTGGCCTTGAGTGACTTGATCGACAGGGTGATCAGTTCCTCGGTGCGGGCAGCCATCAGCAGCAGGTTTTCCTTGAGCTGCTGCAGTTCGATGTCGAAATGTCGCTGTTCCATTGTTTGTCTATGTGCCTTGTTGATTCGCTTGAGATTGCCGTGGCGGTCGCGTGATCGCGGCCGGGCTGACGTTGTCGTTCCCTGGGTCCCCGTTTCGGGCCATCCGCGGGTCGTCGTGGTCGCGCGGCAGCAAGGATTCGTAGAGATGGATGAAGAAAAGCTCGGCCGCCAGCACGATCAGTCCGATCCCGATCGCGCGGATCACGAGGATCGGCGGCAGCAAGAGCAGCGCGCCAGCCCCCAGCAGCAGGAAGGCTGGTTTCCAGGGCATGCGCGAGTTGGCAGCGCGGCGGTCCGGATCATCGTGCGGCATGGTTCACGTCTTTCGGCCGGCTGCTGCCCGGTAGATAAAGATTCCATTGAGCACCGCCGAGATTAGGATCAATACGGTGCCGGCGATCCGGGCCGCGGAGCCGTGAAGGTCGGTCACCAGCAGGCCCGCGATCAACAGCAGCATGGCGATAGGCATCAGCATAGGCGTCTGTGCTCCGGTAACGCGGTTGCGGTATCCTGATTGTGGTAATGACCGGGAAACGGCATGGAGGTTATGCGAAATCTCGCAGACTTGCCGTGAGAGCATTATCGCGTCGTGCCGATCGCGGAAATGAACAGGTCGATTTCGGGGGCTGCCCGGGCAACGATCGACGCCGTCCGGTCGACGTTGTCCGCATCGTTCTTGACCGCGATGGCTCCGCCCGGGGATTTCAAGCTGATATCCAGCACCGCGAGCGGGCGGCCGCCGGCCGTTGAGATGAAATCCAGCAGCATCGATCCTGTGGCGTCACCCTGATGGGAGGCCGATGCAACGGCGATGTGCATGAATTTATCCCTATTCTGGCGGATGAACGAACGGACCGCCGGCGGCATCTTTCCGCCCCAAATGGGGAAGCAGACGATCGCCAGTCCGTACCGTTGTTCTGCGGTCAAGGATGGCCCAGCCTTGCGCGGCAGCTTCAGCAGCATGGACAGCAGACAACCGATGAATGAACGTGGCGCCGCGGGGTCGATCGGCACGGCCTCGCACCCCAGCCGTTTCTGTAAAACTGCGGCCAATTCGCGGTTGTTGCCGCCACCGGAGTAATAGTAAATAATCTTTTCCATCGGTCATCTCCTGATTGGTATTATCCGAACCTACCGGTGATATATTCCTCGGTCAGCTTGTTGGACGGCGAGGTGAACATCTTCGAGGTCTTGTCGTACTCGATCAGCTTGCCCAGCATCAGGAAGGCCGTCTGGTCGGAGACCCGCGCGGCCTGCTGCATGTTGTGGGTGACGATGACGATGGTGTACTTCTCCTTCAGCCGGAAGATCAGCTCCTCGATCTTGGCCGTGGCCAGGGGGTCCAGGGCCGAGGCCGGCTCGTCCATCAGGATCACCTCGGGTTCGACCGCCAAGGCCCGGGCGATGCAGACCCGCTGCTGCTGTCCCCCGGACAGCTCCATGGCCGAGCGCGAAAGCCGGTCCTTGATCTCGTCCCAGATAGCGGCCTCCTTGAGCGAGCGCTCGACGACCTCGTCCAGTTTTGAGGTCAGGCCCTGATTGCCGCCCATCCGCACGCCGAACGCCACGTTCTCGTAGATCGACTTGGGGAAGGGGTTGGGCCGCTGGAACACCATCCCCACCTTGCGCCGCAGCTCCACCACGTCGATGCCGCGGTCATAGATGTCCTCGCCGTCCAGCAGCAGCTGGCCGTCGACCCGCACGCCGTCGATCAGGTCGTTCATCCGGTTGATCGAGCGCAGCAGGGTGGACTTGCCGCAGCCGGACGGCCCGATGATGGCTGTCACCTGGCGCTCCGGGATCGACAGGCTGATGTCCTCCAGCGCCTTGGTGGCGTGGTAATAGAGATTGAACCCCGCCATTGCGATCCGCTCCGTTATCTGGTCCGGCATGTCAGCGACCTCTCCGCAGTGCTTTTCGAGTGCGCGTCCGGATCACCACGGCCACCATGTTGAGCGCGATGGTCAGGGACAGCAGCACCAGGGTTGCGCCCATGGCGATCGGCACGGTGGCCTCGATGTCCGGCGATTGGGTGGACATCACGAAAATATGGTAGCCCAGCGTCATGAACTGGTCGGTGGGGACCTTGGGCAGGGTCGGCAGGAAGTAGGCCGCACCGGTGAACATGATGGGCGCCACCTCGCCGGCCCCGCGCGAGATTACCAGCACGGTGCCGGTGAGGATGCCGGGCAGGGCCTGGGGCAGCACCACGTGCCAGATGGTCTGCCACTTGGTGGCGCCCAGGGCCAGGGCGCCGGCCCGTTCGGTCTGCGGCACGGCGCGCAGGGCTTCCTCGGTGGCCACGATGATCATCGGCAGGTTGAGCAGCGCCAGGGTCAGCGCCGCCCACAGGATGCAGGGCTGGCCGAACAGCGTTTCCTTGCCCAGCGAGGCGTCCAGGCCGCGCCCCAGGAAATTGATGAAGAAACCCAGCCCGAACAGCCCGAAGACGATCGACGGCACGCCGGCCAGATTGTTGACCGCGCCCCGCACCAGCTTGGTCAACCAGTGGCCGGGCTTGGCGTATTCGTGCAGGTAGATGGCGGCCGATACGCCGACCGGCAACACGGCGATCAGCATGATCATCACCGAGAACACCATGCCGAAGATGGCCGGGAAGATGCCGCCCTTGGTCATGCCCTCGCGCGGCGGCTGGGTCAGGAACTCCCAGGTGATCACCTTGTGGCCGCCGGCCACCAGGGTGCCCAGGATCACCACCAGGATGGCGAAGATCAGGACGGTGGCCAGACCGGTCAACCCGATGTTGATCCGGTCGGAGATGCGGTTGATGCTGGCGGCGCGCTTCATTTCTTGGCCCCGTAGAGCTTGGCCATCAGCCGGTCGAACAGCGACCAGGAAACCAGGTTGATGACGAAGGTCACCGCGAACAGCAGCAGGCCCAGGAAGAACAACGTGTGGTAATGGGCGCTGCCGAACACCACCTCGCCCAGCTCGGCCGCGATGGTGGCGGTCATGGTCCGGGTGGACTGCAAAAGATCGAAGGTGAATTGCGGCGCGTTTCCGGCCGCCATCAGCACTACCATGGTCTCACCAATTGCCCGGCCCATGCCCAGCAGGATGGCCGCCGAGACGCCGGGCAGCGCGGCGGGAAGCACCACGTTGATGGCGGTCTGCCAGGGCGTCGCGCCCAACCCCAGCGCCGCCTCGCGGAATGATTGTGGCACCGAGGAGATGGCATCCTCGCACAGCGAGTAGATGGGCGGAATGACGGTCACGCCCAGCGCCAGCCCGGCGTTGACCGCGTTGAGCCTGATGTGCCAGCCGAACAACTTTTGCAGGAACGTGGCCATGAAGATTAAAGCGAAGAAACCCAGCACCACGCTGGGAATGCCCGCCAGTATCTCCACCATGGGCTTGATCGCCTCCTTCAGCCAGACCGGCGCGAACTCGGCCGAGTACAGCGCCGCGCCCACGGCCACCGGCACGGCAAACAGCAGGGCGATCAGCGTTACCTTGAGGGTGCCCAGAATGATCGGCCAGAACGAGTAACGCGGCAGGTCCGATACCGGTTGCCAGTCCAGTCCGCGGAAATAGCCCGCCACCGTCGCCTCCTGTTGCACGGCCTTGTCGAACAGCACCGGCATCGCCTCCTTGAGCACGAACAAAAAGATCAGCACGATGCCGGCGATGGCCACCAGGGCGGCCAGCCGGATGGCGTTGGCGATCAGCTCCTCGCCGACGTATTTAAAGGGGCCTGCCTTAAGGCTCATCGGTGCGGTTCCTTGAAAACGATGGTGAGATCCCGGGACCGGGCGCCGGGATCTCATGCCATCGTGACCGGAGGAAGGGTATGAAGCGGGACAGCCGCGGTTGCGAGACGGACTGCCCCGCGCGCCCGCTCCGTTACTTGATCGTGAAGTATCCGACCTTGGTGACGATCTCCTGGCCGGCCGGGGACAGCGCCCAGTCGATCAGCTTCTTAATGTCACCGGAGGGCTTGCCCTTGAGGTACCAGAACAGGTTGCGCGACAGCGGATACTGGCCCGACTTGACGGTCTCGGCCGTGGGCTTGAAACTGCCCTTGGCGGTCTTGATGGCGACTTCCTTGACGTCCTTGGCGTAGGCCGCGCCGCCGTAGCCGATCCCGTTGACATCCTTGGCCACCGCGTTGACCACGGCGGATGTGCCGGGCAGGCTCTGCATGCTGGAGCTGTAATCGGCGTTTTTCAGCGCCACTTCGCGGAAGAAGGCGTAGGTGCCCGAGCTGTTCTCGCGGCCGTAGAGCACGATGTCGGCGTTGGGGCCGCCCACCGCGCTCCAGTTCTTGATCGCGCCGGTATAGATGCCGCGGATCTGCTCCATCGTCAGTTCGTTGACCGGATTCTTCTCGTTGATGTAGAGCGTCACGCCATCCTTGGCCATCGGGATCTCCACGCCGGTGGAATAGTAGCGGTCGCGCAGCTTCAGTTTCTCCGCCGCGGTCATGGTGCGCGAGGCCTGGCAGATGTCCGTGGCGCCGTTGATCAGCGCCGCGATGCCCACGCCCGACCCGCCGCCGGTGACCTGGATCGCGGTGCCGGGGTTGGCCTTCATGTATTCCTCGGCCCAGCGCTGGCCCAGTTGCAGCATGGTGTCCGAGCCCTTGAGGGTGATGGTCTTGCCCGCGACCGCGATGCCCGAGATGGCGGCCAGCGCCAACAGGACGCAGCCGAGCAGCAGGTATTTTTTCATGGCGAAGGTTCTCCTTTGCAGTGGCGATTGGTTAGAACTTGAACTGCACCTGGCAGGTCAGCTTATTGGTGTTGCGGGGATCGTTGAGCTTGTAGCCCAGCAACGGGTTGGAATGCTGCATCATCTGGTCGACGTTGGTGCGGTAGATGTCATAGGCCACGGTCAGGCGCACCGCGTCATCCCACCAGTAGTTGATGGCCGGCGTCAGCACCCAGGTGTTGTTGTATTTGTTCCAGGTGCCATCGGGATTGGTGGCGTCCTTGTTGTTGTTGTACATGTCGCCGCGCACCGCCAGGTTCAGTTTGTCGCCCACGTTCTGGATCAGCATCAGGTAGCCGCCCTGGACATTCTTGCCCATGTCCTTGGCCATCATTCCCTCGGCCAGCAGCGCGGTGGAGCCGATGGGCAGGAACTGGTAGTAGGCCTCCAGGCCGCCGGCGATCCGGCCCTTGTAGTAGCGCTTGTCGGCCACGGTGACCGTGGTGTCGTAGTCGAACTTGGTGGTGCTGGTGCTGCCGGGGACGGTTTTGCTCTTGATGGTGGTGGTGACGGTGCCGGGGGCGTAGGACTCGCCGTTATAGTATGAGAAAGTGACGGCGGCGATGCCCATGTCGTACTTGACGCGGCCGATGAAATCCTTCTGGCGGGTGGGGTCCTGCCAGGTGAAGGTGCCGTTGTTGATGCCCCAGCCGTTGAACAGGCCGAGGTCGAAGGTCAGGCCGTCCATGGGCGAGGCCGTCAGCTTGAAACCGCGGTCGCGCTCGCCGTTGAACAGCGCGTTCTCCATCTGGGAGCGTTCCGGCACCTCGCGCACCGACGAGGAGCGCTCGATCTCGATGCCGAAGGGCCAGTTCATCTGGCCGGCGGTGAGGTTGATGCCGCGGCCGGTCCAGGGCTCGATCAGGGTGACCCAGGCCTCCTTGAGGGTGACCGTGTTCTTGGAGAAATCGGGGTAGATGCAATACTGCGAGGTCTTG
>DATJQG010000164.1:0-2294 GCA_035506015.1 Candidatus Edwardsiibacteriota bacterium | reverse complement strand
CAGCCACCGTCGTCCGCCTGGCCGACATCGCCGACGCGCCGTCCCTGGCGGCGCTGTCCGCGCAGCTGGGCTACCCCGCGGAGGTCGAGGCCATGAAAAAACGATTGTTGGGTTTGCAGCAAAACGATGGCCATGCCGTGTTCGTCGCCCAGTCAAACGACGACGTCGTCGGCTGGCTGCACGTGTTCCTGCACCAGCTGCTGGAGTCCGAGCTGATGGCCGAGGTCGGCGGGCTGGTGGTCGATGGCAACGCCCGCGGCACGGGCGTCGGCCGGATGTTGATGGCGCGCGCCGAGCAATGGGCCGCGGCGCACGGCTGCGCCGCCGTCACCCTGCGCACCAACGTGGTCCGCACGGACGCGCACGCGTTCTATGAAAAGCTGGGCTACCGCAACATCAAGACCCAGCACACCTACCGCAAGCGGCTGTGAGCCCCAGGCCCGAGACGATCTCACTCCAGCAGGCCCGGCGGCTGGCGCTGCGCAAGCAATTGCTTCTAGGAACGCCGCTGCCCAGGGGAAAAGCGGGCGCGCTGGCGGCCATCGACGCGCTGGGCTACGTCCAGATCGACACCATCAACGTGATCGAGCGGGCCCACCACGTCACGCTGTTCGCGCGCTGCCCGGGCTACCACCAGCGGCACCTGCACGACCTGCAGGCGCGGGACGGGAAGATCTTCGAGTACTGGGCGCACGCCATGTGCTACCTGCCGCTGGCGGACTACCGCTTCTACCGGCGGCACATGGAGACGTTCCCCACCAGCAGCGCGTGGTACCGGCAGATGGTCAGGAAGCACGAGCACCTGGCCGGGGACGTGCTGCGGCGGATCCGGGACGAAGGGCCGCTGACCGCAGCCGATTTCGAGGACACCCGCGCGGGCAAGCGCGGCCCCTGGTGGGACTGGAAGCCGGCCAAGGCGGCGCTGGAGATGCTGTACTACCGCGGCGACCTGATGGTCCTGGAACGGCGCGGCTTCGCGCGGGTCTACGACCTCACCGGGCGCGTGCTGCCGCCGTCGATCGACCTGCGGCGGCCATCCCCGGAAGAAGCCGAAGGATTTTTCGCGCGGCGGGCGCTGCAGGGCCTGGGCGCGGCCACCATCGGCGACATCAACAAGCACATCACCATCGCGGGCAAGCTGCAGCGCGCGGTCGACCGGCTGGTGGCGTCCGGCGAGGCGCGGGCGATCAGGGTCGAGGGCAGCGACAAGATGCACTACATCCTGTCGTCCGATCTGGCGCAGATCGATGCGGTCACGAGCAGGGGCGGCGAAGTCGCGCTGCTGTCGCCGTTCGACAACGCCATCATCCTGCGCGACCGCGTCAAGCGGCTGTTCGGCTTCGACTACACGCTGGAATGCTACGTGCCGCCGGCCAAACGGCAATACGGGTATTTCTGCCTGCCGATGCTGTGGCGCGAACAGCTGGTCGGCCGGATCGACCTCAAGGCCGATCGCCAAGGGAAAAAGCTGCTGGTACAGAACCTCCATTACGAGCGCGGCTTCAAGCCCGATGACAGCTTCGCAGCGGCCTTCAGCAAGTCGCTGCGGCGCTTCGCGGAATTCCATGATTGCGATGCGGTCGCATTTTCGGATCGAGTCGATAATAAAACAAGAAAGATGCTCTCCCCGTCATCCTGAATCGCACACCGTGCCTTGCCCGTGAAGGATCTGCGAGCAGATCGGAGAGATCCTTCGATAGCATAGCGCGATGCCATGCTCAGGATGACGTATGCAAGGAAGGAACCAATGGAACACAAGACCGTCCTGATCCCGGACAAGAAACGGATCGCCGTGGTGGCGCACGACAACAAGAAGAACGACCTGCTGGAATGGGTGCGGTTCAACAAGGGCACGCTGTCCCGGCACCAGCTCTACGCCACCGGGACCACCGGGACACTGCTGGAGAAGGCCGTGGGCGTGCCGGTCCACAAGCTGCAGAGCGGCCCGCTGGGCGGCGACCAGCAGGTGGGCGCATTGATCGCCGGGGGCGAGATCGACTTCCTGATCTTCTTCTGGGACCCGCTGCAGCCGATGCCCCACGACCCGGACGTCAAGGCGCTGCTGCGGATCGCGGTGGTGTGGAACATCCCGATCGCCTGCAACCGGGCCTCGGCCGACTTCATCATCTCGTCCTCGCTGATGGACGCGGAGTACGAGCGGATCATGACCGACTATGAGGGGTATCGCAATAGAGCATTGAATGTTAACTAATAAATATTAAGTTGCAGGTGTATTATGTCAAGTAAATACCCTGGGCATCAGTTTTGTCAGTATATTAATTCAACATGTAAAG
>DATJQG010000163.1:0-6449 GCA_035506015.1 Candidatus Edwardsiibacteriota bacterium | reverse complement strand
GGCTGGAGCGCAGCGGCTACGCCACCGAGGAGGTGGGGCTGAAGCGCTCGATGCTGGTCAGCGAGGAGCTGGAGCAGGCCAAGCAGGGCAACACGCTGGGGCCGATCACCCAGACCCTGTTCTACGCCACCGATTTCGCCGACCAGCTGGAGAACAAGATCGTGCCGGCACTGCGCTCGTCCTTCATCGTGCTGGCCGACCGCTACATCTACACCATGATGGCCCGGGCCATCGTCCGCCGGCTGGACGGCGAGTGGGTCAAGCAGGTTTACTCCATCGCGCTGATCCCCGACGCGGTGTTCTATCTGGAGGTGCCGCCCAAGGTGCTGGCCGAGCGGATCTACCGCAAGAACCAGCTGCTGGACTACTGGGAGTCGGGCATGGACATCCTGCGCGGCGGCGACATGTACACCAACTTCATCAAGTACCAGCGGATGATGGTCAGCGAGTTCAAGAAGATGCAGCAGACCTACGGCTTCGACGTGGTCAACGGCAACCGCTCGCCCAAGCTGGTCAGCAAGGACCTCCAGGCCAAGATCGCCGGCATCCTGGGCAACGGCGCGGAGCTGGGGCAATGATCGGCACGCTCACCAAGGTCAAGCCCCGCGCCAGGCGGGATGCCGCCGGGGACGAGGCGCTGGCCAAGCTTTCCAAGGAGCTGCAGACCCAGCTGGCCTACCTGCGGCAGTCGGCCAAGGAGATCGCCCGGATCTACGCCACCAACCTGGAGCACGACCTGCTGGAGCTGGCCGACGGCGTCAGGGAACTGGCGGCCCAACCCGGCGGGCATAAAGGCGCGAAGCGCCTGCTGGAGCAGCTGACCGGCATCAACGACCACGTCTCGCTCAAGCCGGTCAAGGGCCGCCGCAAGGACCTGGCCCGGATCGAGAAGGCCATCGCCCGCATGACCAGGGTCATGGCAAAAAAAAAACCGGCCAGATGAAGCGCGGCTGAGCCTTACCGCCCTGGCCCCGGGCGCCGACCCGCGGGCCGCGCTGGCCACCGCCCTCCTTTCCCGCTTCCTGTCATATTCCAAGAACGTCAAGGCAGCGACGCTGCCGCCCCAGGCCGTGCGCCGGCTGCGCACCTCGATCCGGCGCTTGGTCAGCCTGATCGACGCGGCCCAGGCCGTCGCCCCGCGCCGGGCGCTGGCCGCCCAACGGCGCCGGCTGCAGGCCCAGCTGCGTTCCTTGGGCGTGCTGCGGGACGCTGACATCACGCGCAGCTTTATCGTCGAGCGGCAAAAGGACAACCCCTCGCTGGCGTTGTTCGCCGAGGAGCTGCGGGCGCGGCGCGGCGCGCTGGCGGCCCGGGCGGCCGCCGGCCTGGCCGCGTTCGACCAGCAGCCGCTGGAAAAGACGCTGTCCTACGCCGCCGACCACCTGCGGGGGCAGACGCAGGAACGGGCCGCGGCCCGCTTCACCGGTTTCCTGGGCGGGACGCTGTCGGGCATCCTCCGGGCGCGGGCCCGCAGCAGCCCCGATGATTTGGGCAGTATCCATCGCTTGCGGATCGCCTTCAAGAAGCTGCGATACGCTGCCGAGGCCCTGAACGCCCTGCTGGCGGACTTTTCCCGGAACGACCTGGAAGCCATGCACGGTTTCCACTCGCTGATGGGGCAAATCCAGGACCTCAGCGTGATCGCGGCCGGCATCGAACGCTTCGGCGGTTCGCGCAACCGGGTGGTGCGGGACGAGCTGCGCCCCGTGGTGCGGGAGATCAGGGAGGAGCAGCGAGTATTGATCGAAACCCTTGACCAGGCCGCGGAACAGGCCCTTGATTACTGGATGAAACAATTAGCTATAAGCTGATAGCCGTAGGTTATCAACGGTCTAATAGTACATCTTGTGGATCCTGTCTCATCCGAACCAAGGATCGAGGATATCGCATGAACCTCTATCTCCTGCGCCACGGCATCGCAGTTGACCGCGGCTCGCCCTACTACCCCAACGACGACGACCGGCCGCTGACGCCCGAGGGCCAGAAGAAGATGCTGCAGGCGGTCCGCGGCATGAAGGCCGTCGGCCTGGCGTTCGACTGCATCCTGGCCAGCCCGGTGCTGCGCGCCAAGCAGACCGCCGAGATCGTGGCCGGCGTGTTCGACGCCATGAACATCCTTGAGTTCTCGCCGCACCTGTCGACCGCGGGCGACGCCCGGTCGCTGGTCAAGCAGATCAACGACCAGTACGGCGACAGAAGGGACATCCTGTTGGCAGGACATGAGCCGTACATGAGCAGCTTGGTTTCCAGACTGGCCGGCGGGGACCAGGGATTGTCGGTCGACTTCAAGAAGGGCTCGCTGTGCCTGCTGCAAATCGAGACGCTGCGCTGGGGGAAATGCGCCACGCTCTGCTGGCTGTTGACGCCGGGGCAGCTGCGGGCGATCAGATAGGAAAAGCCCAGGCCTTCAGGCCTGGGCTTTTTGTTTCCCTCCCCGCAGCGGGGAGGTATCAAGGGAGCGGTCACACCAGCGGATTGGCGTTGAACGCAACCTCCGTCTTCCCGCTGCGCACCGCGATCAGCTGGGCCACGATGCTGACCGCGATCTCGGCCGGCGTGTCCGAGCCGATGTCGAACCCGATCGGCGTGAAAACCTTCTTCAAGTCGTCCCGTTTGATCCCGTCTTTCTCCATCCTTTCGAAGAACAGCCCCACCTTGCGCTTGCTGGCGATCAGTCCCAGGTAGTTGCATTGCCTCGCGACGAAGTCGCGCAGCAGCAGCTCGTCGCTCTCGTGGCCGTGCGTCATGATCACGATGTACGTGGCATCCGAAAAGGCCATGCGTTCCGCTGCTTCCCTGTACGGGCAACAGACCACCTTGGCCGCGGGATGTTTTACGCTCGACGCCCACTCCTGCCTGTCGTCGATCACGGTCACCGCGAAGCCGCACTGCGCGGCCATCGCCGAGAGCGCCACCCCGCAGTGCCCGCCGCCCAGAATGTAGAGCTGGTGCGTCGTTCCGACCGGCTCCAGCAGGACCTCCATCGCCCCGCCGCAGACCATCATCGTCCCGTCCTTCCTGTCCGGTTCCCCCTTGAGCTCGAACCGCATGGTGCGGACCTCATCCAGTTCTTCCGACATCGCGGCCGCGACCACCCGCTGCTCGGCCTCGCCGCCGCCCACAGTGCCGTAGATGCTGCCGTCGGCGTAGACCAGCATCTTGAACCCCGGCTTGCCCGGCGACGAGCCCTCGGCCGAAATCACCGTGGCCACGCACCGCGCGGTGTTGTCGCCGGCCGCGTCCGCCAGTTTGCGCGCGAATTGGCTATCCATGCTTGATGTCGTCCATCGTGTTGATGTTCTTCAGCACCGCGTCATCGTCGACCGGCACCAGCGTGACCGCGACGCCCGATCCGGCGATCACCTTGGCCAGCCCGCCCGCGATGTCCTTGTCCGGGATCCGTTTGGCCAGCGCCGCCGGGATGAGCACCGGGTGCCCGGCCTTGCCGTTGAACGCCGGCTTGACCACGTTGCCCCGTTGCGCGTCGAAAGCCGCCAGCAACGCCCTGATCGTGTCCGCAGCGACCGCGGGATGGTCGACCGGACAGATCAGATACCCGTCGCGGTCCTTCTGGGCGTCGAGCCCGGTGCGCAGCGAGGACAGCGGGCCGTTCTCGGGATGCCCGTTGACGCGTACCCGGCGCGGTTGGATCAGGCCCGCCGCGCGTTCCCGGTCCTCGTTCCTGACGACCGCCGTGATGTCCGCCAGCCCCGCGTCGGCCAGCGTCTTGGTCACCGATTCAAGGAATGTCCGGTCCCCGGTTTTAAGGAACAGCTTGGGCTGGCCGATGCGGCTACCCTGGCCCGCCGCCAGGATAATGGCCGCGACTTTCGTCCTCATGGCCGCTGCCCGGCCCCTTCCCGCACGGGAAGGGATCGGCGTGGGGTCACTGGATCCCCGCTTCCTTGTTGAACTCGCCGATCAGCTGGTCGAAATAGCCCACCTCGTCCTGGAACAGCGCCCGCCAGTACTCGGGGTCCCACTGCGCCAGGATCTCCTCGTAGGTCTTGCCCTGCTGCTCCACCCAGGTGTAGTACTTGAGGTTGTGGACCTGCTTGCGCTCGCGGTGATTGAGCTCGCGGAACCAGTCGTCGCCCTGGTGCGCCAGCGGCCCCTCGAAGTCCCGCACCGCCTGCGTTTCCGAGTACGTGCCGCGCTCCTTGGCCAGTTCCTCGATCCGCGACTGGTACATCTCGGCCGAGTCGGTGAAGATGGTGAAGATCACGTCCTGCTCGCCCAGCTCGTAATACTTCGCCGTCTTGACCGCGGCCAGCAGGTTGCAGATGCTGGAGATGCCCAGCAGCGGCAGCTTCTCGATGATTTCCTTCGGGACCTTCAATGATTTGAGATATTCCCGCCCGCTCTTTTCGTTGAACAGCCGCAGGATCCGCATGCAGTCCTCGTCGTCGACCGCCGCCACCCCGTCGGTGTTGCGCACGTTGTGCACCCACGGCACGTGCTTGTCGCCGATGCCCTCGATGCGGTGGCCGCCGAACCCGTTCATGTACAGGGTCGGGCACTGCTGGGCCTCGGTGGCGATCACCTTGATGTGGGGATGCAGCGTCCGCAGGTAATCGCCGGCCGCGATGGTGCCGGCCGATCCCGTGGCCGAGATGTACGCCGAGGCCCGCAGTTTCTTGTCCTTCAGCCCCTCGAAGACCTCCTGGATGGCCGGCCCGGTGACGTTGTAGTGCCAGATCGGGTTGCCGAACTCGTCGAACTGGTTGAAGATCACATTGCGCTTGTCCCGGCGCAGCTCGTGGCACTTGTCGTAGATCTCCTTGACGTTGGACTCGCAGCCCGGCGTGGCGATCACCTCGGCGCCGATCTCTTTGAGCCAGGAAAAACGTTCCTGGGACATCTCCTCGGGCAGGATGGCGATGGCGGTGCAGTCCAGCAGGGCGCAGTCGAAGGCGCCGCCGCGGCAGTAGTTGCCGGTGGACGGCCACACCGCCTTGTGCACCGTGGGATCGAACTCGCCGCTCACCAGCCGGGGAACCAGGCAGCCGAAGGCCGCGCCGACCTTGTGGGCGCCGGTGGGAAAGTATTTGCCCACCAGGCCGATCACCCGCGCCTTGATCCCGGTGATCTGGCGCGGGATCTCCAGGCAGTTGACCGCGCCGTACTGTCCCGTCGCGGTGTCGTTCTTCCAGGTGATGCGGAACAGGTTGACCGGGTTGACGTCCCACAGCCCCACGCCCTTCAAACGGGATTTGATCTTGTCGGGGATTGTCCCGGGGTTGCGCATCTGCGCGAACGTGGGGATGATCACGTTCTTCTCGCGGCAGCGCTGCGCGGTCTTCCTGATGACGTCCTTGTTGATGGCCTTGATGATGCGTGACATGGATGCTCCGATCCTAATTGTTTACTCTCGTCTTGCGAAACACAATTCAATTACCGTCCCGAGAAATGTCTTCCTGGGATGACAGGCATTGTCACCCTGAGATGCCTTTCGTGCCTCACGGATTGAAGGGTCATCCCTCAGCTTGTCGGGCATGGAGATCTCTCGGGATGACAGGCATTGTCACCCTGAGATGCCTTTCGTGCCTCACGGTTTGGAGGGTCATCCCTCAGCTTGTCGGGCATGGAGATTTCTCGGATGACGTCCGGCAATTTAGTACTTCAGCCGCTTGCCGCCCTTCCTGGCGATCTCGGCCAGCGCGGCGGCCGGGTCGTCGAACTTGGCCATGAAGATCATGGCCGCGATCACGAACGGCTTGAACCCCGCCTCGTGGTAGGTGTGCAGCCGGTACTGCTCGAACACGTCCTTGGCCACCTCGCCCTGCTTGCAGGAAACGTCGGTGATGTCGGCCGGCAGGCAGTGCATGTACAGCGCCTTGCCGCCCTTGGTCAGCGCCATCTTCTTGGCGTCGCACTCCCAGGCCGTGAACTTGGCGTTGTTGCCCAGGCACTCCTTCTCCAGCTCGACCAGGCCCGGCCGGTCGTTGCGCTTCAGCAGCTCGGTGCGGCGCTCCATCACCTTGTAGGGCGCCCAGGACTTGGGGTAGACCACGTCGGCGTCCTTGAAGGCGTCCTCCATCGAGTTGACGACCTCGAAGCCCCCGCCGGTGGTGGCCGCGTTGTTCCTGGCGACGGTGACCACGTCCGGGATCAGGTCATAGCCCTCGGGGTGCGCCAGGGACACCTGCATGCCGAACCGCGTCATCAGCCCGATGATGCCCTGCGGCACCGACAGCGGCTTCCCGTAGCTCGGTGAATAAGCCCAGGTCATGGCGATCTTCTTGCCCGCCAGCTTGTCGAAGCCGCCGAAATAGTCCTTCAGCTTCAGCAGGTCGGCCATGCTCTGCGTGGGGTGGTCGATGTCGCACTGCAGGTTGACGATCCCCGGCCGCTGGGGCAGCACGCCGTCGGCAAAAGCCTCGTCGAGCGCAGCGCCCACTTCGCGCATGTAAGCGTTGCCTGCGCCCAGGAACATGTCGTCGCGGATG
>DATJQG010000162.1:0-2695 GCA_035506015.1 Candidatus Edwardsiibacteriota bacterium | reverse complement strand
CGACCTGTTCGTCCACGAACCACTTGCACATGCTGGCCGTGGCGTGGTCGCCCTCCTTGGTGGCCAGGTCGACGATGCCGTAGATCATCCCGGTGACCAGCTGCTCGTGCTTGTAGGCCGCGTCGAACACGGCCAGCGGGCTGGCCCACTTGGCCGGCGGGGTGTCGATGCCCTTGAGCGCGATCGCGGCGCCGCGGTCTTCCAGGTGCTTGTAGAACCGCATGGCGTGGCCGGTCTCCTCCTTGGCTTGGACCTTCAGCCAGGTCGCGAAGCCCGGCAGGTTCTGGGCCTGGCACCAGGCGGCCATCGCCAGGTACAGGTACGCGGAGTACAGCTCGGCGTTGATCTGCTTGGTGATGATGTCGTTGACGTTCTTCTTCATGGCCATGGCGCTATCTCCTCATTTTCTGTTGAGGCGGTGTCACCCTGAGATGGCTTCGCTGCCCGACAAACTGAAGGGTGAAATTGAGAAAACGATTTCGTTCGATGCCATCATCCCCCGATCTGTCTAGCACGGTGCAATCTCGGGATGACATCAATTAGATGCCGGGAAAGGAGAAAGGATTCAGACCAGCCCCAGCGACTTGTGCTTTTCCAGGATGGTGTCGGCCATCTTGTCCAGCGCCAGGAAATCGGCGTCGCTGGGGTAGCCCTTGACGTAGACCGGCGGGATCAGCTCGGCCTTGACGTTGGCCAGCAGCGACTGCACGGTCTCCACGGCCTTGCTGCCCCAGCCGTACGAGCCGATCACGCTGATGAACTTGGTCTTGGGCCGCAGCGCGCCCACCACCGCCGCCGCGTACAGGCCCTGCGGGTGCGGCCCCACCAGCGCGGTCGAGGTGCCCAGCACCACCGTGGCCGCGTCCAGCAGGCCGGACGCGATCTCGCCCAGGTCGCTGCGGGTCAGCTGGTAGGGCTTGACCGTGATGCCGCGCCCGACCAGGGCGCCCGTGAGGTGCCTGACCATGGCCTCGGTGCTGCCGTGCATCGACACCCAGGGCAACAGCACCTCGTTCTTCACTTTCTCGGACGACCACTCGCGGTAGGCGTCGACGATAAAGAACGGCTTCCTGTGGACCGGGCCATGGCTGGGGCAGATCAGCTCGGGATCGAGCTGCGCGATGCGGTCGAGGTATTTCGGCTGCGAGGAGCGGAACGGCGACATGATCTCGGCGTAGTAGCGCTTGGCGCCGTGCATGACCTCGTCCTTCTCGGAATAGAGCTTCGAGGTCGCCAGGTGCGAGCCCAGAAAATCGCAGGTGAACAGGACGCGGTCCTCCTTCAGCCAGGTGAACTGGGTCTCGGGCCAGTGCACCCACGGCGCCAGGATGAACTCCAGCGTCCGGCCGCCCAGGTCCAGCGTCTCGCCCTCGTTCTTGGCGATGGCCTGCTCCGGCGTGATCAACCCGTGGTCGGCCAGGAAGTCGCGGCACTTGGGGTTGGTCACGACCTTGGCCTGCGGGTATTCCTTCAGCAGCAGCGGGATCGAGCCCGAGTGGTCCTGCTCGGCGTGGTTGGCCACGATGTAGTCGATGGATTTCACACCGGTCGCCCGGATATTCTGCAGCAGGTCCGCGAAGCGGGCGGGATCGGCCGTGTCGATCAGCGCGGTCTTGTGGCCGCCCTTGACCAGGTACGAGTTGTAGCTGGTGCCCTCGGGCAGCGGGATCAGCTCGTCGAACAGCCGGCGGTCCCAGTCCTGCACGCCGGTGTAGAAGATGTTGTCCTTGATTGGGCGGATCATAGTGCTCCCAAATTCCAAAGGTCAAATATGAAATCGGATGGATTATTCCTCGGCCTCGAACGCGTCTTTGGCCGCGCCGCACACCGGACAGACCCAGTCGTCGGGCAGCTGCTCGAACGCGGTGCCGGGCTTGACGTTGCCGTCGGGGTCGCCGACGGCCGGATCGTAGGTGTAGCCGCAGACGGTGCAGGTGTACTTCTTCATGGCGTGCTCTCCCTTGCGTTTTCTCGCGCTAACGTTACTGCGGTTTGACGTAGGTCGGGGCGTTGACCTGGGTCATCCCGCCTTTGATCTTGTGGTAGTGGGCGTAGGTCATCGGCTCGCCCGGCGCGATCACCTCGGAGGCCACCACCCGCCCGATGAACAGCGTGTGCGTGCCCAGCTCGACGGCCTGCGTCACCTCCAGGTCCAGCCATCCCAGGCAGTGGTCCAGGATCACCGGCGTGCCGGACGGCAATACCTTGTAGTTGATGCCGGAGTATTTCTCAACGCTGCGGCCGCACTTGAACCCGAAGATGCCGATGAACTTCAGCGGCGCGTCCTGCGCCAGGACCGACACCGAGAACCGCTTGGTCTGGGCAATCAGCTCGTGGGTCAGGTTCTGGCAGTTGAGGCTGACCGCGATCAGCGGCGGCTCGGCCGCCACCTGGAACACCACGTCGGCGACCTGGCCGTTGAGCTTGCCCTGGCGGTAGCTGGCCACGACGTACATGCCGTAGGTCAGGTACTGGAAGACGTTCTGGTCGATGGCCGCCATCTAGGCCCCGCGGATGGCGTTGATCTCGGCCGCCCGGTCGCGGCTGGAGAAGATCGCCGAGCCCGCCACCAGCACCTCGGCCCCGGCGGCCACGGCCTGCCTGGCCGTGTCCCGGTTGATGCCGCCGTCGATCGAGATCACGGCGTTGGTCTTGGTTTCCATTTTCAATTTTCTGAGCTCCGTGATTTTATCCA
>DATJQG010000161.1:0-2161 GCA_035506015.1 Candidatus Edwardsiibacteriota bacterium | reverse complement strand
GACAACGCCGAGGTGCGCTTCCGCGTGCAGCGCGTGGTGCGCTGGCCGTGGTGGTGGAGCTGGTATTCCTGGCGGCAGCCGCCGGCCAAGAGCCAGGAGATCGCCCACGGCCGGGTGAGAACCGAGCCCGACGGCACGTTCAAGGTCACTTTCTTCGCCAAGCCGGACCCGTCGGTCAAGCCCGCGGACGACCCCTCGTTCGAGTACACCATCAGCGCTGACGTCACCGCATCGGACGGCGAGACTCGCTCGGGCAGCACAATGGTGACGCTGGGATACTCCGCCCTGGCGATCAAGATATCGAGCGATCAAAATATCCAGGCGGACAGCTACTTCGACGTGGCGATCAGCACCGAGACGTTGGACGGGGTCCGCATCCCCGCGGACAAGGTCACGCTCAATATCTACCGGCTGAAGGAGCCGCCCTCGCCCATTCCCGGCAAGCTGTGGAGCTACGACTGGTGGTGGGGCCAGGACAACGCCGTCGACAAGAAGCAGGGCGAGTTCACCTCCAACTGGATGGAATGGCCGGCCGACCATCAGGCCGGTCAGCGCGAAGTTTCCACCACCGCCGCCAAGCCGGAGTCGCTGAAGCTGCTGCTGCCGGCCGGGCTCTACAAGCTGGAATGCGTGGCCAGCGACAAGTTCGGCAAGGAGGTGAAGTCGTTCCTGCCGATCATGGTGCTGCCGGACTGGGACGAGCGGCGCTTCCCGATCAAGCTGCCCAACCTGGTCAAGACCAGCGACAACACCGTCGAGGTGGGCAAGAAACTGCGGGTGCTGTGGGGCACTGGATATTCGTCCGGTCGTGCGTTCGTGGAGATCGAACATCGTGGGAAAACGCTGAAGCGATATTGGACGGACAAACAATCCACGCAACACTCGTTCTCCATGCCTGTACTCGAAGAGTACCGCGGCGGGTTCACGGTGCGGGTGACGCAGGTGCGCGAGAACCGCTCCTACGTCAGCCAGCTGCCGATCGCCGTGCCGTGGGACAACAAGGAGCTGGAGGTCACGGCCGAGACCTTCCGCGACAAGCTGCTGCCGGGCCAACAGGAGACGTGGAAATTCAAGATCAAGGGCACCAAGCAGGAGATCGCGGCCGCCGAGATGGCCGCGGCCCTGTACGACTTCTCGCTGGACCAGTTCTGCCCGCACTCCTGGCCGGGGCTGGACGTCTTCCGCCGCGAGTACAGCGGCGTCTCCAGCCAGTTCGCCAACGGCGCGCAGGGCTACAATTACTGGCGCAGCGGCTGGAACCCTTACGCCGGCTACCCCACCATCACCTACACCCACTTCCCCTACAGCGTGATGGAGAACCTGTTCTACTACGGCTACGACCGGGATTACGGCCCGATGGACTCGCCGCGCGCCAAGCGGGCGATGGCGATGGATGTGATGGAGGAGAAATCGGCGGCAGCGCCTGCGCCCGCCGCTCCCGCGGCACTGGCGGCCGAAGCGCCACCGGCATCACAGGCGGCCGGGGCCGTCGCCGCGAGGGCCGACGCCTCCAAGGACGAGGGCGCCGGCGCCAAGGGCGAGCCGCAGCCCAAGGCGGCCAAACCGCTGGACCTGTCCGGCATCGCCATCCGCAGCAACCTCAACGAGACCGCGTTCTTCTTCCCGCAGCTGCTGATGGAGCAGGACGGCTCGGTATCGATGAGCTTCACCATGCCTGAGGCGCTGACCAAGTGGAAGTTCCTGGGCTTCGCCCACGGCAAGCAGTGCGAAAGCGGGCTGTATACATCCTACACGGTCACGCAGAAGCAATTGATGGTCCAGCCCAACGCGCCGCGCTTCCTGCGCGAGGGCGACGAGATCTGGTTCACGGCCAAGGTCACGAATTTATCCGAGAATATCCAAAAGGGCAAGGTGCAGGTCAACTTCAAGGACATGCTCACCGACCAACCGGTCGAGGCCCAGCTGGGACTGAAAACGCCGACCTACGAGTTCAAGCTGAAACCGAAGGCCTCGCAGGGTTTTTCGTGGAAACTCACCGTCCCCAAGGGGGCGAAGCCCCTGTCCTACACGGTCGCGGCCAAGAGCAAGGAATACTCCGACGGCGAGGCCGGGGCCATTCCCGTGCTGACCTCGCGCATCTTCATCACCGAGTCGGTCCCCTTGTGGATCCGCGGCAACCAGGTCAAGAGCTTCGCTTTTG
>DATJQG010000160.1:0-2489 GCA_035506015.1 Candidatus Edwardsiibacteriota bacterium | reverse complement strand
CCGCTCCGGCTGGCCCATCTCCTGGTGGGTCAGCCCCATGTCGAACCAGGCGGCGGCCTCCCCCATCCGGTCGCCGAACTGCGGGAACACCGCCAGGGCCTGGCGGCAGCAGTCCAGGGCCTGCTCGTGCTGGCGCCGCATGCGGTGGATGCCGGCCAGGTTGATCAGGGTCATGGTGGCGTAGCGGGTCTCGCCCAGCTCCCGGAACAGCGCCAGCCCCTGCTGGTAGTAGCTGGTGGCCTCCTCCTCGGTCCCGAGCGAGTGCGAGACGTTGCCCAGGTTGTTGCAGGCCGAGGCCTCCATCAGCTTGTCGCCGCCGGACCGGGCCTGGGCCAGCACCGCCAGGTAGCGCTGGGCCGCCGCCTGGTAATCGCCCATCCGCCGCTGGATGTTGCCGATGATGTTGACCGTCTTCAGGGCGTTGGGGCCGTCGCCCAGCTGCTCGAACAGGGCCAGCGCCTCGGACGCGTTGTGCAGCGCCGGCTCGAAATCCGCCACCAGCAGCAGGCAGGCGCCGTGGGCCCGCAGGGCGCGGGCCAGGCCCGCGGGATAGGGCAGCCGCCGCGACAGCTCGATAGCTTGGGCGCACAGCGCCGCGGCCCCGCGCGGATCGTGCTCGCGCTGCTCCATCCCCAGCCGGTTGAGCAGGTCGGCCTTGGCCGGCGAGTCCGGCATGGCCTCCAGGCGCTGCCGCAGCTCGTCATTCATCGGACGTTTCCGCTGCGGGCATTGGCGAACGGAACGTTCATTCCTTCCTGACCTTCGCCGTCAGCGTTTTGGAAAAATAGGTCTTGGACGAGTAGGTGGGCTCCATGGTCAGCTTGATGGTGTAGTCGCCCCTGGCCACTTCCCTGCCGTTCTCGTCAAGCCCGTCCCACACGACGTAGTTGTCGCCCAGTTTCTCTCGGAACTCCGGTATCAGGTTGCGCACCACGTTGCCGGCCGAGTCGGCGATCTCGAGCTTGAAATCGGCCGGCTCGTACAGTGTCATTTGGATGGTGACGCCGGGATGCTGGCGGTCGATCACGTTCGGCGAAACGCTCTTGATGTAGCCGTCGATGCCGATCCAGTAGTACTGCGCCGAGCCGCGCTCCATCACGAACACCTGGCCGTAGCGTTTCCAGATGGCGATGCCGCGAGGCGATTCGAACTCGAAGTCCCTGTCGCCCTCCCGGCCGAAGCTGGCCACGTAGTTCAGCCCGCGGTCGAACTTGTGGATCTGGTGGTTGACCATGTCGGTGACGTAGACGCTGCCGTAGTAGTCGATGGCCGCGAAGCCGAAATAGGCGCCCGGCAGGCCGATGCCGCCGCCGCTGGCCTGCGCCGACGGGTTCCCGAACTGGTCGAACGTGCGGATCCGGCCGCCGTCGGCGTCGATCACGATGATGGCCGTCTCGTGCCGGTACGACCAGCGCTCCATGAAGTCGGTGACGGCGATGGCCGAGGGCCGGTCGAACAGGGCGCTGTCGCCGAACCGGGTGAACATCCGCCCCACCGGGTCGTAGACCACCACCCGGTCGTGGCCGGTGTCGGCGACGTAGAGGTTGCCGCGGGAGTCCAGCGCGCAGCCCCGCGGATGCGACAGCTCGCCAACGCCGATGTTGCGGACGAACGACATGCGGCGGCCGTCGTTGTAGAGGCAGACCACCCTATTGTTGTTGACGTCGGCCACGTAGACGAAGCCGTCGGGCCCGGCGGCGACGCCGCAGGGCGTGTGGAACTGGCCGTCGCCCGCCCCCAGCCCGCCGAACGAGCGCAGTCCGGTCAGACCGTGGTTGTAGATGATCTGGTGGCGGTTGCCGTTGACGAAGTAGACGGTCAGCTCGTCGTCGTCGTCCGCGGTGGTGGTGTCGTCGGTGGCCGCCAGCCGCGTGCAGGCGATGCCCTGGGGGTCGTCCAGCGCGGCGCCCAGGCCCAGCAGCAGCTTGAGGTAGAATGGCCCGGCCTTGTGGAAGCCGTAGCTGTGGCCGAACGGCGGGAACACCAGCAGCGACGGCCGGTACTCCTGGGCCGCCAGCGGTCCCTGGCTGGCGGCCAGCAGCACCGCGAATATGCCGCACCACAGCGCGGCCCGCGCGGGCAGCCGCCGGCTCACGACCCGGCCTCCTCGTGCAGCAGCAGCCGGTACATGTAGTAGTTCTCCATCACCACCTGGACGTAGCGTTTGGTCTCGGGCACGAAGATCTGCTCCAGGAAATAATCCTCATCCCGCCTGCTGTTGCGGTCCTGCAGCCAGGCGTGGACCCGCGCCGGGCCGGCGTTGTAGGCAGCCAGCGCCTGCATCCACGAGCCGTTGAACTCGCGCAGCATGGCGCCCAGGAACTTCGTGCCGAACGCGATCGACAGCAGCGGGTCATACAGCCTGTCCTTGGGGAACTTCCTGTTGCCTGCCAGCAGCCGGCCGGTCTTCGGCATCACCTGCATCAGGCCGCGGGCCCCGGCCCACGACCGGCAGCGCTCGTCGAACTTGCTCTCCTTGTGGATCACCG
>DATJQG010000159.1:0-3004 GCA_035506015.1 Candidatus Edwardsiibacteriota bacterium | reverse complement strand
GCCGGACTCCCAGGCCCAGGCCCGGGTCCAGCTGGCCACCGTCATCCAGGCGGTGATCTCCCAGGCGCTGCTGCCCACCACCACCGGCCGCAAGCAGGTGGCGGCCTTCGAGATCATGCTGGGCACGCCGGCCATCAAGAGCGTGATCCGCGAGGGCAAGACCCCGCAGATCTACTCGCTGATCCAGACCGGCTCCAAGTTCGGGATGGTCAGCCTGGACCAGTCGCTCAAGGACCTCTACCTCAAGAACGCGGTGTCGCTGGAGGACGCCCTGGCCAAGTCCTCCAACCCCTCCGAACTCGAACAGTCGATCGGCAGGTGACGCATGCAGCTGGCTGAACTGCTCTACAGCACGTACCAGAAGGGCGCGTCCGACATGATCCTCAAGGTCGGCTCCAAGCCCATCCTGCGCGTCCAGGGCGAGCTGACGGCGCTGGAGATGCCGGAGCTGTCGCCCGAGGACACCAAGCGCTTCGCGGTGGACATCATGACCAAGGAGCAGCTGGAGCGGTTCCGCAAGGACCGCGAGCTGGACCTGGCCTGCTCCATCGCCAACCTCTGCCGCTTCCGGGTGTCGGTGTTCCACCAGCGCGGCGAGTTCGGCCTGGTGTTCCGGGTGGTGCCCAACCGCATCCCCACCATCGACGAGCTGGGCCTGCCGGTGACCTGCAAGAACCTGGCGATGCGGCCGCGCGGCCTGGTGCTGGTCACCGGCCCGGCCGGCTGCGGCAAGTCCACCACCATCGCCTCGATGGTCGAGACCCGCAACGCCAACCAGGAATGCCACATCGTCACCGTCGAGGACCCGATCGAGTTCATCTACCAGGACAAGAAGGCCGAGCTCAACCAGCGCGAGGTGGGCAAGGACACCCACTCCTTCGCCGCGGCCCTCAAGAGCGTGCTGCGCCAGGACCCCAACGTCATCGTGGTGGGCGAGATGCGCGACCTGGAGACCATCCAGCTGGCCATCACCGCCTCGGAGACCGGGCACCTGGTGCTGTCGACGCTGCACACCACCGACGCCATGTCCACCATCGACCGCATCGTCGAGGTGTTCCCGCCCCACCAGCAGATGCAGGTGCGGATGCAGCTGTCGGGCAACCTGCTGGGCATCATCTCGCAGGTGCTGCTGCGGCGGGCCGACGGCAAGGGCCGGATCGTGGCCTACGAGCTGATGCTGACCAACGCCGCCATCCGCAACCTGATCCGCGAGGGCAAGACCTCGCAGATCCCCTCGGCCATCCAGATGGGCACCAAGCTGGGGATGATGCCGCTCAACCACTCGCTGGCCGAGCTGGTCAGCAAGAAGCTGGTGACGCTGGAGGAGGCCGTCAACCACACCGACACGCCCGAGGAGCTGAAGGCGCTGCTGTCCCGGCCGGTGCCGCCGGCGGCCCGCCCGGCCCCGCCGGCCAGGTAGCCCCGGGCCGTTCGCCGCGTACCGCAGGACAAGGTCGGAGCTTCCGGCCTTGTCCTGTTTTCAAGCGGGTCCCCCGCCCCGGCCGGTCCCACCCACTGCCGTCCATACAATAGCCGAACGATGAAGCCATCGAGATACAACCACCTGCTGCGCCGCCGCGGCCGCCCGCCGCTGCTGTTCAGCAGCCGCAACCACCGGATGCTGGAGCTGGACCCGGTGCAGCACGCCATCTACAACGGCCTGATGATCCCGATCACCAGGAACCTGATGAACCCCAAGGACCCGGCGATGGACGCCTTCCTGACGCTGCTGCGGGCCGACCAGATGGTGATCGAGGAGGGCTACGACGAGCTGCCCGAGCTCCAGCTGCGGTCCAACCTGCACCGCTTCGACCAGCGCCGGCTGGACCTCTGGCTGCAGCTGACCACCCGCTGCGCCGCCGGCTGCCCGGACTGCCCCTACGCCGGCCGCCGCGCCGACCTCGGCCCTACCGCCCGGGCCAAGCTGCTGGATCTGGTCGGCTCGCGGGCGCCGTTGCTGAAGAACCTCACGATGACGCTGTGGGGCGGGGACCCGCTGCTGGCCTGGCCCCAGTGGCAGTCGCTGGAGCAGGAGCTCCGGGCGCTGGCCAAAAAGCACGGCTTCGAGTTCTCGTACCAGGTCGTAGCCAACGCCCTGCCGCGCGGCTTCGCCGCGGGGGAGCTGAAATCGTGCTCGCGGCTGTGGCTCAACGAACCATCGTTCGCGCCGTGCCCGCCGGCGCCCGTCACCTTCCTCACCGACTTCAAGCGCGTGGCCGAGCGCCACGGCAAGTTCCCGGCCAACACGGCGGTGCGGTTCATCGCCAACAAGCCGTCGGCGACGCTGTGCCGCAACCTCAACGGGCTGTGCCAGAGCGTGCCGGAGTACACCGACGAGGAGCTGGACATCATCCGCCGGCTGGTGCTGGAGGGCTGCGCCGTGGCCAACCTGCCGCGGCCGAAGATCTGCGCCTGCCAGGCGGTCGACCCGCAGGCCTTCATCATCGACATCGACGGCGCGGTCTACAAGTGCTGGAACGACGTCGGCAAGCCCGAGGCCGACTGCGGCGCGGTGCTGGCCGACCCCTTCGCGCCGCAGCAGTTCCGCTGGGCCGCGTGGAACCCCTTCCGCCAGCAGCATTGCCGGATGTGCAACATCCTGCCGTGGTGCCAGGGCGGGTGTACGGCCAAGCCGCCCAACGAGGACTGCGGCAACTGGCGCTACGCGCTGCGCGAGCTGCTGAAGCTGGTGGTGGCCAGCAAGGAAAAACGGGGCGAGTGAAACTCGCCCCGCCTTTATTAGGGGACAGTGCTGTTGCAGCGTTCTATCAGTTTTCAATTCGGGCTGTTTTTCCGAAGAGCATCATTCAACGCATTACCGCGAGAATACTGTCAACTTAGAGTTCTTCCCTTTGATCAGCATCTTTTCATTTCATAAATGCCCACCTTGTTAAAATGACAAGCCCGAGAGCTATTCCATAAATGAACATGTCTTCTATGGTGAGAACAATCTTGTCTTTTCGAAATACGTTACACAATATCATTAAAAGGTTAAGAAAAACCA
>DATJQG010000158.1:0-3525 GCA_035506015.1 Candidatus Edwardsiibacteriota bacterium | reverse complement strand
AATTCAGATACCGTGGGCGTGCTACAAAAAAAGCCGTTCGGCATCGGTGTGAACTTGGGCGGGCCGGCATTATTGGGTTCCGTGTCGGCGATCTACTACTTCAGCCCTTCTGTGGAAGCGGAGGTCGGCGGGGGCTTATTTGGTTTTTTCGCCGGCGCCACGCTCCATTACCGCAATGACAATTTCAACGATCACTGGACGGCCTATGGCGGGATTTACCTATCACAAACGGCAGTGATTTTTGGTAATACGGACCATGAGGATGGCCTGTATTTCCCTATCGGCATGCAATTCGTCAGCAAGCGGGGCTTTGGCTTTGCCCCGGAAATCGCCTACCGCGTAAGCCCCGTGCTGCACCACAACATCTGGGCGGCATTGAAATTCAGCCATCAACTCTGATCGGACGGTAGCTGTGCCATGGACCGCCGCGGCGAGAGGCCGCGGCTTTTTGTTGGAATAATCGGGGCGCCTGCCGGGTATATCCTGCAGAACAACACCGGCAACAATAACCGCAAGGGAGCACTCCGATGAAGAAACACACCATCCTGATCTGGGCCGCGGTGGCGCTGGCCGTGCTGGCCGGCATCCTGCTGGCCACGGAGCACGGCTCGATCTCCGGCGCCGTCACCGACGCCAGCTCCAGGCAGCCGCTGGCCGCGGCCTCGCTCAAACTGATGGGAACCTCGTTCCTCGTCAAAACTGACGCGGCCGGCGGCTTCTATTTCGCCAACGTCCCGGCGGGCACGTACACCGTGCTGGCCACCTATCCCGGCTACGAGACCGCCGTGCTCAAGGACGTCAAGGTCGAGCCGGGCAAGGAGACGCGGATCAGCGCGGCGCTCAAGCCCGCCGTGCTGAGCATCGACGACAAGGGCCAGGTCAAGGACGAGCTGCGGGCCTGCGAGCAGGCGCCGATGGCCTGCTGCAAGGCGGCCTGCCCGGCGTCGGTGGCCTGCGGCGGGGTCTACCGCGGCGTGCCGGCCAACTTCACCACCGAGGAATACTCGCAGATCACCGAGAACGCCTTCAAGGACCCGCGCCATGACCCGCTGTCCACCTTCTCGATCGATGTCGACCCGGCCAGCTACGCCAACGTCAGGCGCTTCCTGACCGAGGGCACGCTGCCGCTGAAGGACGCGGTGCGGATCGAGGAGCTGGTCAACTACTTCCATTACGATTACCCCCAGCCCGACGACGGCCGGCCGTTCGCCATCAACACCGAGGTGGCGGGCTGCCCCTGGAACCAGGACCACCGGCTGGTGCGGATCGGGCTGAAGGGCCGGGAGGTCCCGGCCGACAAGCTGCCCCCGGCCAACCTGGTATTTTTGATCGATGTCTCGGGCTCGATGCAGGACGAGGACAAGCTGCCGCTGCTGAAGTCCGCCTTCAAGCTGCTGGTGCAGCAGCTGCGGCCGCAGGACCGGGTGGCGATCGCGGTCTACGCCAGCGCCGAGGGCCTGGTGCTGCCGTCGACCAAAGGCTCGGACAAGAAGGCCATCCTGGACGTGCTGGACCATCTCGAGGCCGGCGGCTGCACGGCCGGCGCGGCGGGGATCAGGCTGGCCTACCGCACCGCGCTGGACAACTTCATCAAGGGTGGCAACAACCGCGTGATCCTGGCCACCGACGGCGACTTCAACGTGGGGGTGTCGTCGACCTCGGAGCTGCTCAACATGATCGAGCAGCAGCGCGAGCACGGGGTGTTCCTGTCGGTGCTGGGCTTCGGCACCGGCAACCTCAAGGACTCGCGGATGGAGCAGCTGGCCGACAAGGGCAACGGCAACTACGCCTACATCGACAACCTGAGCGAGGCCCGCAAGGTGCTGGTGTCGCAGATGGGCGGCACGCTGTTCACCATCGCCAAGGACGTCAAGATCCAGGTGGAGTTCAACCCGGCGAAGGTCCACTCCTACAAGCTGATCGGCTACGAGAACCGGCTGCTCAACAAGGAGGACTTCAACGACGACACGAAGGACGCCGGCGAGCTGGGGTCGGGCCACACCGTCACCGCGCTCTACGAGGTCGTCCCGGCCGGCTGCGGCGAGGACCTGCCGTCGGTCGACCCGTTGAAGTACCAGCGCTCGGAAACGAGCGGCGACGCCGCCAGCGGCGAGCTGCTGACGGTCAAGCTGCGCTACAAGGACCCCGACGGCGACCGCAGCAAGCTGATCGCCCGCACGGTGAGCGACGGCGGCCGGGCCTTCGCCGGGGCATCGGACGACTTCCGGTTCGCGGCGGCGGTGGCGGAGTGGGGCCTGCTGCTGCGCAACTCGGCGTTCAAGGGGACGGCCAGCTACGGCCAGGTGATCTCGCTGGCGCGGGCGGCCAAGGGGCAGGACGGCGAGGGCTACCGCGCCGAGTTCGTCAAGCTGGCCGAGGCGGCCAGGGACCTGGCCGGGCTGGCGCGCGCCGAGTGATGGCGGCGGAACAGGAACGAGCAAGCGGCCGCGGTTGACGCGGCCGCTTGCTCGCTTGCCGGTGATCCCGACATCAGGGGAGCGATCAATTTGGCATTGACAAAGGGCGCCCGCCAATGGTAATATCAGACGAACTTGAGAAGGAGCATCCGATGTTCAGGAGAACGATCATTGTCGTGATCGCGGCGCTGGCCCTGGCGGCGGCGGCGCTGGCCGAGAAGTCGAAAGTGGCGCTCGTCCCGCTGCAGGCCGAGGGCGAGGGCCTGGCCCCGCAGCAGGAGGCGATGAGCAACTACCTGGAGCAGCAGCTGCTGCGGACCAAGCTGTTCACCATCGTCGCCGGCCCGGAGCTGGCCAAGCAACTGCTGGGCACGAAGGCCACCGAGGGCGGAGCGCTGGACCTGACCTCGGCGCTGCAGGCCGGCAAGGCGATCGGGGCCGGCCGGATCGTGTGGGGCAAGCTCTCCAGCGCCGGCAGCAAGCTGACGTTCTGGCTGAAGATGGCCGATCCCGCCAGCGGCGAGCTGGTCTTCTCCAAGTCCTACGACAGCGAGGCCGGCGGCGAGAACGCCCGGCGCGAGTTCGAGAAGCAGTCGCTGGGCGTGGTCAACGACCTGATCGCGACGCTGACCGGGCAGAACCAGGGCGAGCAGGACCTGACCATCACCGCGGTCAGCGCGGCCAACGTGGCCTCGATGGACGCCATGAGCCCGGCCGACCCCTACGTCACCGTGACGGTGGGCGACCAGATCGTGGGCACCACCAGCTTCAAGCAGAACAAGTCCAATCCGGTGTGGAACGAGTCGTTCCAGTGCACCTACCGCGGCGAGCCGATCCGGTTCTCGTTCTGGGACCGCGACGTCACCAAGGACGAGTACATCGGCAGCTGCACGCTGGACGCCCCCAAGGACGGCAGCTACGACATCGTCAAGATCGACAAGGGCCAGCCCAAGAAGATGGGCAGCTTCACCGTCAAATTCGCGGCCAAGCCGCACCAGCTGATCGAGGAAAAGGCCGAGCCAAACAAGAAATGATCCCGGCGCGGCGGGCGCGGCCCGACGAGCCTCCGCGGCGGCCCCGACAGGTGCCGCCGTTTTATATCGCACAA
>DATJQG010000157.1:0-14195 GCA_035506015.1 Candidatus Edwardsiibacteriota bacterium | reverse complement strand
GGCGCAGCGGGCGCGGCCCGGCGACCGGTCCCCGGCGGCACCATGCGGTGCCGCCGTTTTCTATCGCACAATCGGCTTGACTTTGGGCGCATTTTCAAGTATCGTTTGAGCAATGATGAAAGCAGCGAGCGGCAAGAGAACGCTACGACCTGACGGTACGGCGCTGTGGCAGCTGCGCGAGCGGATCAAGGAGCTGACCGCGCTGCACCATGCCGCCAAGGTGCTGCAGCAGCGGGGCTCCACGGACCGGATGATCAGCCAGATGCTGCGGCTGCTGCCGCCGGCCTGGCAGTACCCCGGGATCGCCGCCGCCCGCATCTGCTATGACGGCCGGTGTTACGCCACCGCCAATTTCCGCCAGACGCGCTGGACGCAGCGGGCCGAGTTCCGCGTCTCGCCGGACAAGCAGGGCTCGATCGAGGTCTGCTACCTGAAGCCGCGGCCGCCAATGGACGAGGGGCCGTTCCTCAAGGAAGAGCGGGCCCTGATCGACTCGCTGGCCCAGATCCTGCGATCGTACTTCCTGCGCCAGCTGTACGAGCAGCAGTTGCTGTCGGCCAACAAGCGGCTGGGGCTGCAAGTGTCCCGCCGCACCGCCGACCTGTTGAAGGCGAACGAGCACCTCAAACAGGAGATCAGCCAACGCCGGGGGAAGGACCGGAAGATCCAGCACTACCAGCAGCAGCTGCGGGCCCTGGCGTCGGACCTGTCGCTGGCCGAGGAGAAGGAACGGCGGGTGATCGCCACGGGCCTGCACGACCGCATCGGCCAGGCGCTGGCGGTGATCAAGCTGAAGTTCCTGGAGCTGCACTGCAACCGGATGCGTTGCCAGTTCCAGGAGAACATCGATGAAATACGGGTGCTGCTGGACCAGGCCATCGGCGATACCCGCAACCTGACCTTCGAGATCAGCCCGCCGATCCTGTATGAGCTGGGGCTGGTGCCCGCGCTGCAGTGGCTGGCCGAAAATTTTCAACAGCATCACCACCTGCTGGTCAACCTTTCGGTGTGGGGCAACCAGCCGCCATTGAGCGACGATATCAAGGTGACGCTGTTCAAGGCGACCCGGGAATTCCTGATGAACGCCGCCAAGCACGCCAAGCCGCAGCAGATCTGGATCAACGCCATGTTCGACCGCCACCAGGCCAAGGTCGTGGTGCGCGACGACGGCCGGGGCCTGGCGGATGCCGGCACCACGCCGGTCGCATCGTACCACGGCGGGTTCGGACTGTTCAGCCTGCGGGAGCGGGCCGGGTATTTCGGCGGCAGCGTCGACCTCTCGCCCGCCGACGGCGGCGGCGCCACCGCCACCATCGTCCTGCCGGTGACGCCCGCGGGCCAGGGAGCCAAGCGATGAACCTGAAGGTGATGGTGGTCGACGACCACCGGATCGTGCGCGAGGGCCTGGTGACGCTGCTGGAGCGGCTGCCGGGCATCAAGGTCGTGGCCCAGGCCGAGACCGGCACCGAGGCGGTGAAGCTGGCGCGCGAGCTGGCGCCCGACGTGATCATCATGGACATCAGCCTGCCCGACCTCAACGGCGTGGAGGCCACCCGGCGGATCCTGGCGCGGCCCTGCCGCACCAAGGTGATCGCCCTCTCCATGCACGCCGACCGCCGCTTCGTGATCGAGAGCCTCAAGGCCGGCGCCTCGGCCTACCTGCTGAAGGACGCCGCGTTCGACGAGCTGAGCCGGGCGATCGACGCCGTGGTCAACGGCGGCACCTATCTTTCCAGCAAGATCTCGGACCTGCTGATCAAGGAATACAACCGCAAGAAGGACGGCAGCGATCCCACCGCCTACTCGCTGCTGACCAGCCGGGAGCGCCAGGTGCTGCAGCTGCTGGCCGAGGGCAACAGCACCAAGCAGATCGCGGGTTCCCTGGGCGTCAGCATCAAGACCATCGAGACTTTCCGCCAGCAGATCATGAACAAGCTTAACCTGCACAGCGTGGCGGAGCTGACCAAGTACGCCATCCGCGAGGGCATCACCACTCTCTGACCACTGGCCCATCCGGTAACGGCGTCCCGCCGATCGCGGGACGCCGTTTTTTATTGCCCGGGGACCGCAACCGCGCTAGGGTATTTCGCAGGCCGAAATCGGGCATACCCCGATTGCCAGAAAAACGGATCTGGGCTACCATTGGTGTGGAGAGGACACAGATCACACCGAAGGAGCGCACCCCATGAAACAAGAGATCGCACTGCAGATCAAGTGCCCCTGCTGCCGCAAGAGCCTGATGGACCGCCACCACAAGCTGGACGGGCACCCCAGCGTGTCGCTGACCGGCCAGGTCAAGGGCCGGAAGGGCTGGCTGCGGCTCTCGCCGGTCTACGGCAGCTACGCGCTCGAGACCGAGCTCGACCTGCCGGAAGGGGCGGTGGCCCGGCTGTTCTGTCCCAAATGCGGGGAGGAGCTGGCCAGCACGTTCATCTGCGACCAATGCCAGGCGCCGATGGTGCCGCTGCTGATGGCGGAGGGCGGCAAGATCTACGTTTGCGCCCGCAAGGGCTGCAAGAAGCACTTCCTGGAGTTCGAGGACGTCGACGAGGCCCTGGCCAAGTTCTACGATACCTACGCCCTGGACGGCGGGAAACGGCCGGTGCCGAAGCAAGCCCGGCGCCCCGCGGCGCCGGAAGAGGACCCCAAGGCGATCATGGCCAGCGGCTCGTTCCTGCAATCCTACTGCCCGCACTGCCAGCGCAGCCTGATCGACCGCGGCTCGCTGGCGTTCACCGTGGTCGGCAAGGACGGCAGCGAGGGCGCGCTGCTGCTGTCGCCCTACCTCAACGTCTTCACCAACCGCTCCACCATCGACATCCCGCACGGCGAGGAGGTCCGCGACCTGCGCTGCCCGCACTGCCGGCACTCGCTGATCGCCCCGGGCGATAAGTGCGACCGCTGCGGCTCGCGCACCGCCAAGATCACCATCGGCGCCATGCACAAGCTGATCTCCTTCTTCATCTGCCTGCGCAAGGGCTGCACCTGGCACGGCCTGTCCGACGAGGACACCAAGCTGATCATGCTGGAGGACAGCCGGGAATGGTAATCACAGCAATTACGAATTAAGAATATCAAATGACGAAAACCATGGTTTGTCATTCATCATTCGCAATTCGATAGTCGCTATTCAGGGGAAAATAGATATGTATCCCATCATCGACCGCCAGGAGCTGGCCAAGGGCAACATGGTACTGATCACGGTGGAGGCGCCCCAGATCGCCCGCAAGATCCAGCCCGGCCAGTTCGTGGTGCTGCGGATCAACGAGACCGGCGAGCGGATCCCGCTGACCGTGGCCTACAAGGACACCTCCCACGGCACCATCACCATCATCTTCATGGTGATCGGCAAATCGACGGCGTTGCTGGGGTCACTCAAGGTGGGCGACGCCATCAAGGACCTGGTGGGCCCGCTGGGCGTGGCCGAGCCGTTCACCAAGCTGGGCACCATCGTCGGCATCGGCGGCGGGTCGGGGATCGCGGTGCTGCACCACCTGCTGCAGGGCTACGCCGCGGCCGGCAACCGGCTGATCGGCATCATCGGCGCCCGGGAGCGCGACCTGCTGATCCTGGAGGACGAGATGAAGTCGCTGTGCCAGCAGCTGATCGTCACCACCGACGACGGCAGCTACGGCCTGCACGGCCTGGTGACCGACGCCCTCAAGACCCTGATCGAGCGCGACCAGCCCGAGCAGGTCGACCTGGTGATCGCGGTCGGCCCCCTGGTGATGATGCGCTCGGTCTGCCAGCAGACCAAGCTCTACAACCTGAAGACCCTGGTCAGCCTCAACCCGGTGATGGTGGACGCCACCGGGATGTGCGGCGCCTGCCGGGTGACCGTCGGGGGCAAGACCAAGTTCGCCTGCGTCGACGGGCCGCATTTCGACGGCCACCAGGTCGATTTCGACGAGCTGATCCAGCGCAACAACATGTACGGCCGCGACGAGAAGACCTCGCTGCTGTTCTCGATCCGGGCCAAGTGACGGAAAACGATAACCAGCCAACGACAGGCGGAACGCCATGACCGAATCGACGAAGGATGACCTCAAGCAGATCGCCCCGGGCACCGACCTCACCGTCTTCTGCCCGCACTGCCACCAGGGGCTGAACACCTACGATCCCGCCACCGGCAAGGCGTGGTTCAAGCTGCACGTCACGGCGAACGGGCAGGAGGGCGACCTGCTGCTGTCGTCCAAGATGGAGGACTTCACCCGGCAGTCGACGCTCGACCTCACGGACGGCCAGGCGGTGGACGGCCTGTCCTGCCCGTTCTGCCGGACATCGATCATCGAGCGCGACGGGCACTGCGGCCAGTGCAACTCGCCGGCCGCCCGGCTGACGGTCTCGGTGCAGTCCCGGCTGATCCCGTTCTTCATCTGCACCAAGGTGGGCTGCCGCTGGCACGGCATCACCAAGGCCGACGAGCAGCGGATCAAGCCCAAGGTGCCGCGCCAGAAGGTGCCGGAGCAGGACGCCCTGCTGCGGATCCGCAACTTCAACGAGGTGCCCTACGGCTTCACCCGCGAGCTGGCCCTGGCCGAGGCCGGCCGCTGCCTGGAATGCAAGAACCCCAGGTGCCGCGCCGGCTGCCCGGTGGAGATCGACATCCCGGCCTTCGTCCGCCTGATCAAGGAGGGCAAGTTCGCCGAGGCCGCCCAGAAGATCAAGGAGCAGAACGCGCTGCCGGCCATCTGCGGCCGGGTCTGCCCGCAGGAGGACCAGTGCGAGAATGTCTGTGTGGTGGGGCTGAAGGACGCACCGGTGGCCATCGGCAGCCTGGAACGGTTCGCGGCCGACATGGAGCGCGAGACCAAGGCGGTGATGGTCCCCAAGAAGGCGCCGCCCAGCGGCAGGAAGATCGCCATCGTCGGCAGCGGGCCGTCGGGCCTGACCCTGGCCGCCGACATGGTGGTCAAGGGCCACAGCGTCACGGTGTTCGAGGCGCTGCACAAGCCCGGCGGCGTGCTGGTCTACGGCATCCCGGAGTTCCGGCTGCCCAAGGCGATCGTCGACGCCGAGGTCAACTACCTGCGGCGGATGGGCGTCAAGGTCGAGGTCAACTCGCTGATCGGCCGGCTCTACGACATCGACGACCTGCGTTCCCAGGGCTACGACGCGGTGTTCCTGGGGGTGGGCGCCGGCCTGCCGGTGTTCATGAACATTCCGGGCGAGAACCTCTGCAACATCTACTCGGCCAACGAATACCTGACCCGCATCAACCTGATGAAGGCCTACGCCTTCCCCGACTACGACACGCCGGCGCCCAAGGGCCGGCAGGTGGTGGTGGTCGGCGCCGGCAACGTGGCGATGGACTGCGCCCGCACCGCGCTGCGGATGGGCAGCCGCGAGGTGACCGTCGTCTACCGCCGCTCGCGCAGCGAGATGCCGGCCCGGCTGGACGAGATCCACCACGCCGAGGAGGAGGGCATCAAGTTCCGGCTGATGACCAACCCGGTGCGCTACATCGGCGACGACCAGCGCTGGGTGCGCCAGGTGGAGTGCGTCCAAATGAAGCTGGGCGAGCCAGACGCCTCGGGCCGGCCGCGGCCGATCCCGGTGGCCGGGTCCAATTTCCTGATCGAGACCGACCTGGCGATCGTGGCCGTGGGCGCCGGCCCCAACCCGGTGGTGTTCGCCGGGTTCCCGGGCCTGGAGCGCGACCAGCGCGGCTATGTCAGGACCTTCAGCGACAGCGGCCGCACCAGCCTGCGCGGCGTCTGGGCCGGCGGCGACATCACCACCGGCTCGTCGACCGTGATCTCGGCGATGGGCTGCGCCCGCAGGGCCGGCAACGACATCCACCGCTTCCTGTCGGACGCCGGAACGGCCTGGCCCTGAGTCCGCCCGCGGCGCCAGCAGCGGCTGCGCGGCGTTCGCGGAACGGCGCTGGCCGGCCCGACGCCGCAAAAAGATGGAATTGCCCTTGACTATCAAATATCGCTTTGCTATAATATAAATTCCGTCCGCGATCCCCCATTTTAACCACATACAAACCAACAACCCACAACCAAGGAGACCCCATGTCCCACATCACGGATGTGATCGCAAAGATCAAGGCCAAGAATCCTGGGGAGCCGGAATTCCACCAGGCGGTGGAAGAGGTGATGAAGACCCTGGAGCCGACGGTCGCCAAGCATCCCGAGTTCGTCAAGGCCAAGATCTACGAGCGGATCTGCGAGCCGGACCGTGCCATCCTGTTCCGCGTGCCGTGGGTCGACGACAAGGGCGAGGTACAGGTCAACAAGGGCTTCCGCGTGCAGTTCAACAACGCCATCGGGCCGTACAAGGGCGGGCTGCGCTTCCATCCCTCGGTCAACCTGGGCATCATCAAGTTCCTGGGTTTCGAGCAGATCTTCAAGAACTCGCTGACCACGCTGGCGATGGGCGGCGGCAAGGGCGGCTCGGACTTCGACCCCAAGGGCAAGTCCGACGGCGAGGTGATGCGGTTCTGCCAGGCCTTCATGCGCGAGCTGTTCCGCCACATCGGCCAGGACACCGACGTGCCGGCCGGCGACATCGGCGTGGGCGGCCGGGAGATCGGCTTCATGTACGGCTACTACAAGAAGATCCGCAACGAGTTCACCGGCGTGCTGACCGGCCGGGCCCTGGAATGGGGCGGCTCGCTGATCCGGCCCGAGGCCACCGGCTACGGCTCGGTCTATTTCGGCGCCGAGATGCTGGCCACCCAGAAGAAGGACTACAAGGGGCTGCGCTGCATCGTCTCGGGCAAGGGCAACGTCTCGCAGTATACCATCGAGAAGATCAACCAGCTGGGCGGCAAGGCGCTGTCCATCTCCGACTCGGGCGGCACCATCATCGACGAGGAGGGCATCGACGCCGAGAAGCTGAAGTTCATCATCGACCTGACCGAGGTCAAGCGCGGCCGGGCCAAGGAATACGCCGACAAGTACAAGAGCGCGAAGTACTACGACGGCAAGAGCGTCTGGGACGTGATCAAGGACGGCGGCATCAAGTTCGACTGCGCGTTCCCGTCGGCCACCCAGAACGAGATCAACGAGCAGCACGCCGCGGCCATGGTCAAGGCCGGCTGCTTCCTGGTGAGCGAGGGCGCCAACATGCCGTCCAACCTGGCGGCCATCAAGATCTACCAGGACAACAAGGTGCTGTACGGGCCGGCCAAGGCGGCCAACGCCGGCGGCGTTGCCACCTCGGGCCTGGAGATGGCCCAGCAGAGCTCGCGCTGGTACTGGGACCGCAACGAGGTCGACCAGAAACTGCAGCGGATCATGAAGGCCATCCACCAGCAGTGCCTGGACGCCTCCGAGAAGTACGCCACCAAGGGCGACTACCTGGCCGGCGCCAACATCGCCGGGTTCGTCAAGGTCGCCAAGGCCATGCTGGCCCAGGGCATCGTCTAAGCATTTTTCCCACCGACCGGAAACCCCTTCCCGCGAGGGAAGGGGTTTCCATCTTTTCCCGAGAACGCAACGGACCACCATGAGGAAACCATGCTGCTGAAAACAAAACTCTCGCTGGGGCTGGGGTTCCTGTTCCTGATCATCCTGACCCTGGCCGGCTTCTGCGCCTACTACGTCGGGCGGTCGTCGCAGGAGGCCGAGAACATCCTGAAGAACAACTACGACTCCATCGTCTACGCCCGGGACATGCTGGCGGCGCTGGACGAGATCGGCGCCGCGGCCGGCGGGGCGTCGGAGTACCAGCGGCACCGCTACGATCAGGGTGTTGCCGCGTTCGATGAGAACTTGAAAAACGAGAACGGCAACATCACCGAGGTCCACGAGCAGGAACTGGTCGCGCAGCTCAACGCCGAATACGTCGTCCTGGTGAAGCTGGGGCGGCAGCTCGCGGGCGCGGGACGCGCCGGCAAGGCGGCCGCCGACTTCCTGGCCGCCAGCGAGAGGGTCAAGCAGCTGGTCAACGCCATCTTCGACCTCAACATGCAGGCGGTGGTGCGCAAGAGCCAGCTGGCGAAGCGGGACAGCGTGCGGTTCGAGAACTCGATGGCGCTGATCGGCACGTTCTGCTTCCTGCTGGCGCTGGCGTATTTCTGGTACTTCCCGTTCTACATCTCCAATACCTATAACTATCTTTCCCGGCGGCTGTGGCGGCTGTTGCCGAAGTTCGGGATCCATGCCGAGGTCAAGACCAACGACGAGGCCTTTCAGATCCTGCACGCCATCGACCTGCTCGAGAATTCGGACCCGGCTAAACACGGCGGTGAGTCCGCACCGAGATCGTGATCGCGGAACGACCGGCGATACACCCCTTCCCGGCAGGGAAGGGGTGTTCCCATCGCGCAAAATGATCGCGCTTGACATAGGATCGCCCTGTGCTATAATGTCGATGCCCGGCTCGTGAACGACCACGATGGATGGACAATGAAGAATCTTCTCCTGACCTGTGTCGCGCTGTGCGCGGCCGCCGCTCTATCCGCAGACTCCCTGCCAGCGCGGCCGGCGGAGTGGGCCCAGCCGCTGCGGGCCGCGGGCGCGCCCAACCTCCACCGGGTCTCGGGCGCGCTCTACCGCAGCGCCCAGCCCACGGCCGAGGGCTTCCGCAGCGCGGCGGCGCTGGGCGTCAAGACCGTCGTCAACCTGCGCTCGTTCAACTCCGACCGCGGCAAGCTCGCGGGCACGGGCCTGCGCTACCAGCACATCGCGATGAAGGCCTGGCACCCCGAGCGCGAGGACGTGGTGCGGTTCCTGCGGATCGTCACCGACAGCGCCCAAACCCCGGTGCTGGTGCACTGCCAGCACGGCGCCGACCGCACCGGGACGATGTGCGCCGTCTACCGCATCGCCGTCCAGGGCTGGACCAAGGAGGCGGCGCTGCGCGAGATGACGGAGGGCGGCTACCATTTCCACGGCGTCTGGCAGAATTTGCTGGCATGGATCAATGGCCTGGACATCGCCGCGGTCAAGCAAGCTGCCGGGCTGCGCTGAGCGGGTATCAATGATCGACCTCGAGGAAAAACGGCGCTTGCTGCTGGCTTTGGCGGCGCAACTTGAAGTGCTGATCGGGATGCTCGAGCTGGAGCCAGATCCGCGGCGCAGGTACGACGTGCACTTCCGGCCGTTGCTGGAGCGGGCGCGGCAGCTGGCCCAGCGGGACTTCACCTTTGACGAACTCAAGCAACTGTCGTCAGCCCTCGAGGGAGTAATGAACAGGCCGTTCCAGGACTATTCGCCGGGCGCGTTCGATGCCGAGGGCCGGTTCCAGGCGGCCCCGGGGACCGAGCATTACCAGGAGACCGCGGACCGCGTCGCGGCGCTGGCGCTGGAACTGCGGGTGATCGGGACATATTGAGATGGAGCGCGTCCGCCTTCACCGCAATCGGCCGGCCCTGGACTCCGCCGTGCTGCTCGGGCTCCTGTCCCTGCCCGTGCTGGCGCAGGGCGTGAAACTGTGGCTGGCGTTCACTCGCGGAGAACCGATCTCCGCCGCGCCCCTGGGATGGCTGATCTGCACGTTGCTGCCGCTGCTGGCGTTCGCGTGCTACTGCTTCAGGATGGACACGGCCATCGACAGTGAGCGGGTGATGGTCACCAGCGGCCTGATGCTGGGCCGGCACGAACTGTGGCGATTCTCGCGGCGCAGCTGGCCCAGGACGCAAGCCGCGATCGTGGGCGTCCACTTCGTGTTCCGGGGTCCGGCCCGGGTGTTCCTGAAGGGGCCGGACGGCCTGCTGCACCTGGCGACCTTCATGGTGAGGGACAGCGCGGCGCTGGCCTTCGGCAAGGAGGTGGCACTGCTGCTGGGCGTGCCGCTGGCCGAGATCGACTGGTCGGGCACAGAGAAACGCCGGCTGCCGCTCCAGTAACGAGCGACCGGTAGAGCAAGGAAAAGCCCCGCAGGTGGCGGGGCTTTTTTATCGGGAATATGGTTGACTCGGCGCCGCCGTTCTCATATAATCAAATCAATCCAACCACAATTCAAGCGGGAGGGTATATGGGAAAAGCGGTCACCATCATGCTGGCGGGCCTGCTGTTGCTGGTCGCCGGCGCCGTTCCCGGATATTCCCAGCCGGCGGGACCGCCGTACTACACCAGCGACATCGCCCCGACTGCGGACGTCCTCTCCAAAAGCCTGGACCGGTATTTCGGCAAGCAGGCCGGCGCGATCCCGATCATCGGCGTGCACAAGGTCACCGAGACCGAGTACCTGATCCTGACCGGGGCCCAGGACAAGAAGGACATGCCGCCGACCAAGACGACCATGTACAGCCTGTGGCGGCTGGAATCGAGGGAATGGGTGATGCAGGACCCGACGATGCCGGCCCTGCGGTACGTCAAGGTGCTGGCGTTGGATACCGGCGGTTCCAAGCCATAAACCCACAACGATCAAAGCCCCGCAGCGATGCGGGGCTTTGATCGCAGCGGTCCAGCGCGGCTATCGCTTCGACCACAGGCCGATGCGGCAGCCGCAGGGGTCCAGCAGGGCCGCCATGAAGCCCATGCCGCCCCAGATCGCCATCTTGGGCTGGGCCCGCTTACCGCCCAGCTTGACGGCCTTCCGCAGCGTCGCCTCGATGTCGGCCACCTCGATGTAGACCTCGATGCCGGGCCTGGGCATCCGCTTGACCTTGGCGAAGCCGCCGCCGGGGCCGCCCCTGACGCTGAACAGGGCGTAGTCCGGCACGTAACTGCGCGTTTTCCAGCCGAACAACGCGTGATAGAATTCCCTCGACCGGGCCAGGTCGGTCGACGGGATGTTCCAGTGGATCAGGCCGTGCATGGAGCGCTCCTTCAGGTCAATGGTGGTCGGCGGGCCCGCCGTTGGCCGCGCCCGGCGCCGCCGCGGGTTGATCGGAAAAGATCTGGTACTGGATGCCGTTCTTGCCGCCGTCCTTGACGCCGTAGACCAGCCGGTCGGCCAGGGCCAGCACGGCGTCGAGCGAGGGCGGCGGCGCCAGCACGCTGACCGCGCCGATGCTGAAGGTGACGCCGAACCCGTCGGCCCTCATCCGGTCCAGCAGCAGGCGCTGCAGCTTCTCGGCCAGGGGCCGGGCCGTTTCCGGCCCGGCCTCCGGGATCAGCAGGGCGAACTCGTCGCCGCCCATCCGCGCCACGGCGTCGACGGCGCGGGTGTTGGCGCGCAGCACCGCGGCGACGTCGGACAGCAGCCGGTCGCCGCTGTCGTGACCGAAGGCGTCGTTGATGCCCTTGAACCCGTCCATGTCAAAATAGACGAGGGTGAACGGGCGGAAGAAGCGCCGGATCCGCTGGATCTCGATCGCCCCCAGCTCGTAGAAGGCGCGGCGGTTGAGCAGCCCGGTCAGCGGGTCAGTGCGGGCCAGCTGGCGCTCGCGTCGCAGCGACCGGCGCAGCTCGGTCAGCGTGTACGTGATGACCAGGAAGAACGCCAGCCGCATCACCTCGTTCCAGAATCCGGCGAAGCTGGAGTAGATCTGCCCGGCCGCCCAGTCGGCCAGCAGCCAGGTCCCGGCGCTGACCGCCGATATCAGGATACCCCACCAGAAACCGATGTACCACGTGACGATGATCACCGGCATCAAGTAGAACAGCGTCAACGAGATCTCGTAACCGGTGCGGTAGTCGATATAGCCGATCAGCGCGACCAATACCAGCGCCAGCGAAAAGATGAACGATTTCGGCCGTTTTCCCAGCAGCGAGAAGAGTGACATTGGTCGACGGAAAGCGGTTGCAGGTTCGGTTCACCGTCTATTGTAGCGCATTTTCACCGATTGTCAAGGGGCTGAAGCGCGAAAATGGGCGATGGCGCCCCGCCGGGGCGGCGGCAAATAACCGCTTGCATTTGCTGCCGATCTCTGGTATAATGACCGCGGCAATACCCATCAAAGCAGAAGCCACCCGCATCCCCAGGACGTGCGCTTCTCACCCGGCGGCGTTGGTCCCGGACGCAACTGCCAGCCGCGGTCGACAAAGTGGACCCCGCGCTATCCGGGCGACGCCCGGGCCGGGGTGACGGCGGCCAACGAACCTCCCGGCCCGGACGGCCCGGGCGGCGCCGCGCTTTGTACCGGCGGGTGGCGACGATGCCACCCGTTTTTCGTTCCACTACCAATATCATTCAGGAGGCCCCGACCATCGTCAGAGAACATCGCATCAACGCCGAGATCCGCGTGCCCGAGGTGCGGGTCATCGGCCACGACGGCGCGCAGCTGGGCGTGCTCCCCGTCAAGGACGCCCTCAAACTGGCCGAGGAGCACAGCGTGGACCTGGTGGAGATCGTGCCCGACGCCAAGCCGCCGGTCTGCAAGCTGATCAACTACGGCAAATTCCTGTACGCCGAGGAGAAGCGGATCAAGGAGGCGCGCAAGAAGCAGCACGAGATCAAGGTCAAGGAGGTGCGGCTGGGCGCCAAGATCGGCGAACACGATTACCTGGTGAAGCTGAACCAGGCCAAGGAATTCCTGGGGCGGCGCGACAAGGTCAAGGTCTCGATGCGGTTCCGGGGCCGCGAGATGGCCCACATGGAGCTGGGACGGAAGACCTTCGACCGCTTCATCACCGAGATCGCCACCGTGGCCAACCTGGACAGCCACCCGCGGCTGGAAGGCAACACGGTCTCGGCCATGCTCTCGCCCAAATAGGGCGGCCCGGGCGGGACGGTCCTGCGCCGCGCGCCGCACTGCGGGCGGCGGCGGACCCCGTTATTCGCGAACAAGAAACAATTCATATAATCGATCGAGGAGGCTGACATGCCAAAGATGAAGACCCACCGGGCCGCCGCCAAGCGGCTGCGGGTGACGGGGTCGGGCAAGATCGCCCGGGCCCACGGCTTCAAGAGCCATCTGCTGACCAGCAAGAACAAGAAGCGCAAGCGCAAGCTGCGCCGCGCCGGCCTGGTGGACAGCGCCAACATGGTGCGGGCCCGCCGGATGCTGCCCCATGCCCTGTGACCGCCCCGACACACCCCACGCAATGAAGTTTCCAAGAAAGGCACGATAGACCATGTCACGAGTCACGACCGCGGTGCCCACCCGGCACCGCAAGAACAAGATGTTCCGCAAGGCCAAGGGGTTCTGGGGCGGCAGGAAGAACCTCTACCGCGTGGCCAAGGAAGCGGTGATGCGGGCCGGCCAGTTCGCCTGGCGCGACCGCCACAACCGCAAGCGCGATTTCCGCAGCCTGTGGATCGTGCGGATCAACGCGGCCTGCCGCATCAACGGCATCTCCTACAGCACCTTCATCGACGGGCTGAAGAAGAAGTCGATCCTGATCGACCGCAAGATGCTGGCCGACCTGGCGGTGCACGACGCGGTGGCCTTCGCCAAGCTGGTCGAGGCCGTCAGGAAATAGCCGCGGCGAGGTCGGGTCGAAGGACCGGGACGTATGATGGACCAGCAATTGAGCGACATCGAGCGCGAGGCGGCGGCGCAGGCCGCGGCCTGCGGGTCGCTGGCCGCCCTGGAGGAGCTGCGGGTGCAGTACCTGGGGCGCAAGGGCGCGATCACCGAGCTGCTGAAGTCGGTGTCGTCCCGGCCGGCGGCCGAGCGGCCGGCGTTCGGCGCCGCGGTCAACGCGCTCAAGGGCACGCTGACCGCGCTGCTGGACGACCGCAAGGCCGCGCTGGCGCGGATCGAGTCGCAGCGGGCGCTGCAGGCCGAACGGCTGGACGTCACGCTGCCGGGCCGGGCCGCGCCGCTGGGGCACCGCCACCCGCTGTCGCAGGTGTTCGCCGAGATCGTCGACATCTTCCACGGCATCGGCTACAGCGTGGCCGAGGGGCCGGACGTCGAGACCGAGTGGCACAACTTCGACGCGCTGAACACGCCGGCCGACCATCCCGCCCGCAACATCCAGGACACGTTCTACATCAAGGATGCGAAGCAGCTGCTGCTGCGCACCCACACCTCGCCGGTGCAGATCCGGACCATGATGGGCCAAAAACCGCCGGTGCGGATCATCGCGCCCGGCCGCTGCTACCGCCGCGACGCCATCGACGCCTCGCACATGCCGGTGTTCCAGCAGTGCGAGGGGCTGTACGTCGACCGCAACGTCTCGATGGCCGACCTCAAGGCCACCATCAGCTACTTCGCCCGGCGGCTGATGGGCGACAAGGTCAAGGTGCGCTTCCGGCCGCACTTCTTCCCGTTCACCGAGCCCAGCGTGGAGTACGATTTCTCCTGCGTGTTCTGCCAGGGCAAGGGTTGCCGGGTGTGCAAGCAGTCGGGCTGGCTGGAGATCTCGGGCGCGGGCATGGTCGACCCCAACGTGTTCAAGAATGTC
>DATJQG010000156.1:0-5850 GCA_035506015.1 Candidatus Edwardsiibacteriota bacterium | reverse complement strand
GAGCCCGGCCTGCTGATCCCGACGCCGGAGGTGGTGGGGCGCCGGGTGCGGCTGTCCGAGGTGCGGATCTTCATGGGCAATGCCGGCGGCGGCGTGGTGACGGTCAGCGGCCAGGCCGGCGTGGGCAAGACCACATTCGTGGCCGAGGTGATCCGGGCCGGCGGCTACCAGCAGCAGGCGCTGACCAGCGTGATGTCGTCCACCACCCAGACCATCCCCTACTTCCCGTTCCGCGAGATCCTGCGGACGCTGGCCGCCGGCGAGGCCGGCGCCAGCCTCAAGGCGCTGCCCCAGCCCTACCGGCTGGAGCTGGCCAAGATCGTCCCCGAGCTGCTGCGCGGGGGGCGGCGCGGCCCCGCGGCCGCGGTGATGGTCGACAAGTACCGCCTGTTCGAGGGCGTCAAGCAGGCGCTGGAGCTGACCAACCGGCCCGCCCCGCGGATCCTGGTGCTGGACAACATGCACTGGGCCGATCAGGGGTCGCTGGAGCTGCTGCAGTACCTGGGCCGCACCCTGCGCGACAAGCTGGTCTACATCTTCCTGATGTACCGCGAGGAGGAGCTGCCGGGGTCGCCGCTCCAGGCGGCGCTGGAGGCCCTGGCCCGCGAGGCCAACTTCCGCGAGATCGCGCTGGCGCCGCTGTCGGAATCGGACGTGGCCCGGATGCTGGCGCTGATGGCCGACGCGGTGCCGCCGGCCGAGCTGATCCGCTTCATCGCGCGGCAGACCGGCGGCAACCCCTTCTTCATCGAGGAGCAGATGAAGGCGCTGCTGGACGGCGGGGCGCTGGCCTGGCAGGGCCGGCGCCTGCAGTTCGACCGCGGCCGCCGGGTGCCCATCCCCGACTCGGTGGAGGGCCTCGCCGCCCAGAAGATGAAGCGGCTCGACAGCGAGGCCCGGGAGGTGGTGGAGCTGGCGGCCGTGCTGGGACGGGAGGCCGATTTCCAGCTGCTGCGCGACATCGCCGGCCTGGCCGAGGGCCGGCTGTTCCACGCCATGGACGCGATCCTGCGGCTGAAGCTGCTGGTCGAGACCGAGCGCGAGCGGTACTACTTCCCGGAGAACCTGATCCGCGAGGCCGTCTACGGCAGGCTGACCTCCATCACGTCGCGGCACTGCCACCAGCGGGTGGCGCAGGCGCTGCTGCAGCAGAACAGGCGGTACCCCGGCGAGGCAGCGGAGGAGCTGTCGCACCACTTCTTCCACGCCCGCGACTGCCAGCAGGCGGTGGTCTACAGCCTGGAGGCCGCGGAGCGGTCGCGCACCGCCTACGCCAACGCCGAGGCGATCATGTACTACAGCCGGGCCCTGGAATGCCTGCAGGACCAGGAGTCGGCCGGCCAGCCGGCCATCGCGGCCGAGTGCTACATCAAGCGGGCCGAGATCAGCTCGCTGACCGGCGACAACAGCCACGCGATCACGGACATCAAGCGCGCCATCGTCCGCGCCCGCGACGCCGGCAACCAGCTGCAGGAGGCCGAGGCCCGGATGCAGCTGGGCCAGATCTACAACGCCATGGGCCGTTTCGCCGACGCCGGCAAGGTGGCCCAGGACGCCCTCAAGCGGTACCGTGAGCAGCGGCACCGCCGGGGACAGGCCCTGGCCCTCAACAGCCTGGGCTCGATCCATGTCCACCGCAACGACTACCCCCGGGCCATCGAGTGCTTCACCGAGGCGCTGGTGCTGGCCCGGGCGATGGGCGATGACGGCCTGGCCGGCCGCTGCTACAACAACCTGGGCACGTCCTACTCGGCGATCGGCAAGGCCGAGGCGGCATCCGAGCAGTTCCGCAAGGCGGTGGCCATCGGCCGCGACCAGGGCCACCCCAAACTGGAGGCGCAGGCGCTCAACAACCTGGCGCTGGAGCTGGCCGGCAGCGGCGACGCCGAGGGCGGGCTGGACCACCACCAGCGGGCGCTGCGGATCTTCCAGCAGATCGGGGACCGCCGCGGCGAGGCCATCTGCCTCAACAACATCGGGCTGGTGTACCTCGGCCGCTTCGATTTCACGCGGGCCCGCAACCTGTTCCAGCGTTCGCTGACCATCTCGCGGGAGATCGCCAACCAGCGCGACGAGGCCAACACCCTCAACAACATCGGCGCGATCCACCTCGAGCAAGGGGAGACGGCCGCCGCCGCCGATGTGCTGCACGAGGCCCTGGGCCTGGCCGAACAGATCGGCGTGCGGCGGATCGAGGCCCACGTCCGGGTCAACCTGGGGTACCTGCAGTTGACACTGGGCGACCCCACGGCCGCGGCCGAGCAGGCCGGCCGGGCGGCGGCGCTGTGGCAGGAGCTGGGCAGCCCGCAGCGCGGCGCCGAGGCCGGCATCCTGCGGGGCGAGGTGGCGCTGGCGCAGCGCGACCGGGCCGCGGCGGAACGCCGCTTCCAGGCGGCGCTCGACACCGCCGGCAAGCGCGGCTTCGTCCCGGTCGCGGCCGACGCCTGGCTGGGGCTGGCGGAGGCCGCCATCGAGGCCGACGACCGGGCCGCGGCCCGCCAGCGGCTCGACGGCTTCACCGCGGCGCTGCGGGACGCGGCCTTCCCGGAAAAGCGGGCCCGCGCCCAGTGCCTCGAGGGCCGGCTGCAGCAGGCCCTGGGCGACCTGCACCGGGCCGAGCAGCTGCTGGCGTCCGCGGCCGCTGCCTATGCGGGGCTGGGCAAAAAGTATGAGCTGGCCATCACCAAGTACCATCTGGGGGGCGCGCTGGCAGCCGCGGGCAGGGCCAGCGCGGCGCGCCGGGCGCTGGCCGAGGCCCGCAAGCTGTTCCGGGAGGTCGGGGCCAAGGCCTGGTTGTCCCGGCTACGGCCGGCGCGCAAGGACCGTTCCCAATGAACGGCGAAAGGTGAACGGACACCCGATGATCCCGTCGGCCATCGAGGCGATCAAACGGCGCACGTCAGTGCGCTCGTATCAAGCAAGGGGTCTAGCAGCCCAGACCCTGCAGGCGCTGCGCGAACTGCTCGCCCAGCCGCGCAGCGGCCCTTTCGGCAACGCGGTGCGGTTCGAGCTGATCTCGTTGGACCAGGCCGGCCGGGACGAGGTCAGACGGCTCGGCACCTACGGCGTAATCAAGGGCGCCTCCCAGTACATCGCGGCAGCCGTAGGCGCCGCGCCGCGCGGGATGGAGGATTTCGGCAGCTGTTTCGAGGACGTGGTGGTACGCTGCACGCAGCTGGGGCTGGGCACCTGCTGGCTGGGCGGCTCGTTCGACCGGGCCGGTTTCGCCAGGCAGATCGGCCTGGCGCAGGACGAAGTCCTGCCCTGCGTCACGCCGGTGGGGTATCCCGCGGACCGGCGCAGCCTGATGGATCGGATGATGCGCGCCATGGCGGGCTCCGACGACCGCAAGCCCTGGGGCGAGCTTTTCTTCGAGGACGATTTTTCCCATCCCCTGGCCGAGGATCAAGGTCGACCGCAGCACCAAGCGCTGCGGTGCGTGCGCCTGGCGCCCTCGGCCTCGAACAAGCAGCCGTGGCGGCTGGTCGCGGGCCGCGGCGGCTCGCTGCACCTCTTCCTGCAGCGCACCCGGGGCTACGGCCGATGGTTCCCCGGCGTCGACCTGCAGCGCATCGACATCGGCATTGCGATGTCGCACCTGGCGCTGGCCGCGCGGGAGCTGGGCCTGAACGGCGGGTGGGAACAGGCCCGGCCGCAGATCGACGCCGGCGAGCGGGAGTACATCGCCACATGGACGCCATCGCATTGATTCGCTTTCACGGGTGTTGGTGAACACCGGTACGAAGCCGCCGTTCAAGGCGGCTTTTATTATTCCACGAAGTATCGCTTAAATATTCTCTTGATCGTATCCTTCGTAACATTTTTTGATTTTGTTAACACCGGAATCACGCTAGGATCATATCAAATGAGCAGTTTTTGCATCTATCATAATCCGCCAACCGGCAGAATATTAGGTGTTTCACTGGCAATATTTGCATATTTTTTCACAATATATAAAACCATGCAAAACCTATAACTTACTGCCAATAAAGCCATTGAATAATATGGAACAAAAAATGCATATAATTGACATATATATATATGATTTTCCAATCTGATATCGAGGTCGACATGAAAAAGAACGTCTGTTCCACCATTGTCACCTTGGCCGTGGTCCTGCTGATGCCCGCACTGCTGAGGGCGGCGACGACGGTCTGGTCCGATGATTTCGAGACCAATAAAGGGTGGACCATCGCCAACGGCAGCCACGGCACGTGGGCGCGGGGAACGCCGACCGGCGGTGGGACGGCCGGCTATCTCGATCCCAGCGGCGCCCATGGCGGCACCTATGTCATCGGCAACAACATGGCCGGGAATTACAACGCCTACGACACCAGCACCATCACGTCGCCGGCGTTCAGCTGCAGCGGGTACTACGGGACGACGCTGAACTTCTACCGCTGGCTGGGGGCGGAGACCTCGAGCTACGACTCGGCGCGGATCTGGGTCAGCAACAACGGCAGCACCTGGACGCAAGTCTACCTCAACGGCGCCACGTTCTGCGACAACGCCTGGACCAGCCAGAGCATCGACATCTCGGGCGTCGCCGACAACCAGGCGACGGTCTACATCCGGTTCGGCCTGAAGTCGGACGGCTCGGTGCAGTACTGCGGCTGGAACATCGACGACCTCACCGTCACCGGCAGCAACACCCCGGACGTGCGCTACGCCAGCCACGCCGTCGGCGGCGACGGGCTGGCCACGCCGGGCGAGACCGCCGTGCCGCTGACGGTCAACCTCAGGAACTACGGCACCGCGGTCAATAACGTCTCGGCCACGCTCAGCTCGGCCGACCCCTACATCATGGTCAGATCGACCAACAATCCCTACGCGTACGGCACGATCGCGGCCGGGGCCACGGCCAGCAATTCCGCCAGCCCCTATTCGTTCGACGTCTCGTCCTCGGCGCCCAACGGCTACACCGCCAAGTTCAAGCTGTCGATCACGGGCACCGGCTACTCCGCGGCCGACAGCTTCAACGTGTTCATCGGCAGCAAGACCTGGACGGTGATGACCTACCTCGACGCCGACAACAGCCTGGACAGCTACGCCAACCCGGACCTGGACGAGATGGAGTACAACGGCGGCAGCGGCAACTACAACATCATCGCCCAGGTCGACGGCAGTTCCACCGGATACAAGGACGCGGCGGGGACCCACAGCGACACCCGGCGCTACCTGATCACCGCCGGCACCACCTCGGACAACATCATCAACTCCACCCCGGTGGCGGGCAGCCCCAACACCGAGCTGGACATGGGGGTCGACACGACCCTCGGCAACTGGATCGCCTGGGGGGCCACCAACTACCCGGCGGCGCACTACTGCCTGAACCTGTGGGACCACGGCAACAGCTGGGTCAAGGGCGACGCCACGATGGTGTGGCGCGACGGGATGAACGACGACACGTCGGGCAGCTCGATCACCTTCTCCGACACCGAGCCGCCCTGCGAGTACGCCCGGGCGCTGAAGAAGGCCCAGACGGCCAACGGCCGCGACCTGGACCTGGTGACGTGGGACGCCTGCCTGATGGCGCTGACCGAGGTATCGCATATCACCAAGGACTACGCGCCGATCACGGTCAGCTCGGAGAAGACGATCGCCGGCAACGGCTACAACTACCACACCTGGCTGGACACGCTGAAGAAGAACCCGGCGGTGGACGCCCGGGGGCTGGCGATCAAGTGCGTGACGGCCTACGGCGCGGAGTATGCGGGGACGGCGGCCACGCTGGCGGCGATCGACCTCAAGGCCAAATACGGCTACTTCATCCAGGGGCTGGACGACTTCGCGCGGGAGCTGATCAAGGCCGGCGGCCGCACCCAGGCGACCATCTCATCGTGCCGCGAC
>DATJQG010000155.1:0-2170 GCA_035506015.1 Candidatus Edwardsiibacteriota bacterium | reverse complement strand
GTGATCGGCGAGATCAAGTACATCGCCGGGCAGTCCGCGGAGCCTGGCACCATCATGCTGCAGGCACCGCAACCGCAGTTCGTGGTCAAGCGCGGCGACACCGTCAACATCGCGGTCAGCCGCTGACCGGAAGGCAGATGTTCTCTCGCGAAACGCAGGGCGCGTTTGGCCGCCCCCCGGGGCAGCGGTCAGGGTAATACTGTGCGAACGACGTACCGGAAACGGAGACTGTGGCTGACCGTGCCCGGTGAGGCCGCGGTCCAGTATTACCCCGTTGTTTTATCCGCGGAAAAGGCGCTGCTGTACCGCTTCACCGGGCGATGGGATACCGCCGAACAGCTGCTCCGCACCAACTTGGCCTGGGCCGAACGCAGCGACGATCCGGCCGCGGGGATCGATGCCCGGCGCAACCTCAGCAGCTTCATCATCCTGCGCGGCGAGTTCGGCGAGGCGCAGGGATACGTCGAACGGGCCATCGCCGATTGCCACGCGCTGGGAGACCGCAGCAACTATTCCCGGCTGCTGGAGCATCTGGGGTTCATCCATGCCAGCCAGGGCCGTAACGACCGGGCGATGGCCTGCTATGTCGAGTCGCTGGCGATCGCCGAGGAACTGGGCGAGGCGGTCAGCATCGCCCACACCGCGGGCCTGCTGGGCGTGGTCTACCACAACATGGCCCGCTATGACGACGCCATGGCGCAGTACCGGCGGCAGCTGGCCATCGCCCAGCAGACGGGCGACAGCTATCGCATGAGCATCGCCTACGGCAACATCGGCAACGTCTACATCGACCTGCGCGATTTCCCCAAGGCCCTGGAATGCCATCAGCGGTCGCTGCACCACAGCCGGATCGTGGGCGATCGGTTGTCGATGGGCTTTTCCTACGGCAACATCGCCATCGTCCACCAGCTGACGGGCGAGTACGACCTGGCGCTGGAAGGCCACCGCAAACAGCTGGGCATCGCGCAGGACCTGGGCGACCAGCAGACCATCGGCGCCGCGCTGGTGAACATCGGCACCCTGCAGTACGACCTGGGGCAGTTCGACCAGGCTGAGGCCAGTTTTACCCGGCAGCTCGAGATCGCGCGACAATTCCGGGACCGCGGCATCGAGTCGTTCGGCACCTACATGTCCGCCCTGGTCCGGATGCAACGGCGGGACTATGCCGCCGCCGACCGCCTGCTGCAACAGGCGATCGCCATCGGCCGCGACATCCAACTGAACCACTATCTGCCGGATTACCTGCGCCAGCTCGCCACCCTCTATTGCGAACTGGGCAACTACGGCGACGCCGCGGCCCTCAACGACGAGGCGCGGGCGATCGCCCGTCAGACCGGCAACGACGCCGCGGCTTGCTTATGCAGCGTGCTGGACCTCAAGCTGAAACGGGCGATGCACCAGTTGAACGATGGCGGGGCGGCTGCGGGCCTGCGCGCCTTGATGGAAAAGTCCCCGGGCGATGAATTCCGGGCGCAGCTGCTCTACGAGCTCTGGTCGATCACGCGCGATCCCGGCACGGGCGAACAAGCGCTGCGGATGTTGCGCGAGCTTTACCGGCTGAACAAGAAACACGACTATCGGCTCAAGATCGACGAGTTGGCCGCGGCCGGCCCCTCCTGAGAACCGCATCATCAAGGGCATGGGAAAAATAGTGATCGCACCGTCGCTGCTGTCGGCGGATTTCGCCAAGCTGGAAGAGGAGATCCGCTCGGTCGAGCGGGCCGGCGCCGACTGGCTGCACCTGGACGTGATGGACGGGCAGTTCGTGCCCAACCTGACCTTCGGGCCGCTGATCGTCGCGGCCATCGACCGGCTGACGCGGCTGCCGCTGGACGTCCACCTGATGATCCGCGACCCGCTGCAGCTGGCGGAGCGGTTCGTCCAGGCCGGCGCCGACTGGCTGACCGTGCACGGCGAGGCGGTGGGCGACGGCGAGGCCGCGCTGCGGCAGATCAAGACGCTGGGCGCCAAGGCGGGCATCTCGCTCAATCCCGGCACGCCGCTGGCCGCCATCGCCCGCGCCCTGCCCGCCGCCGACCTGGTGCTGGTGATGAGCGTCAACCCGGGGTTCGGCGGGCAGCGGTTCATCCGCGAGATGCTCGCCAAGGTGCGCGCGCTGCGCGCGATGGCCGACGCGAAGAATCCCGCGCTCGACATCGAGGTCGACGGC
>DATJQG010000154.1:0-3649 GCA_035506015.1 Candidatus Edwardsiibacteriota bacterium | reverse complement strand
ACCGCCTTGCCCTTCTGGACCACGTAGACGACCTCCTGCTCCTTTTCCTTGACCCGCTTGCCGTCGCCCTGGCTGTCGTCGGCCCAGGCCCCGGCCGTGCGGGCCTTGCCGCCGCCGCGCTCGGCGCTGCGCTTCTCGGCGTCGACCTTGCGCATCACCACCGACTGGATGGGGATCAGCAGGATGTCCTTCTTGCTGGCCGTGGTGATCTCGACGTTGGCCGACATGCCGGACTTGAGGTCCGGGGACTTGTCGTCGAAGCGGATCTTGACGGTGTAGTTGACCGAGGCGTTGGTGCTGCTGGACGCGGTGACGCTGGTGATGGCCGCGCTGCCGACCTCGGAGACGCTGCCCTTGAACGTCTTGTTGGGGATGGCGTCGACCGTGATCTCGGCCGGCTGGCCGACCTTGATGTCGCGGACGTCGCTCTCGTCCACCTGGGCGTCGACCTCCATCTGCGACATGTCGGAGACGGTCATGATCACCGAGCCGGCGTTGTTCATGGTGCCGGTGACCACCACCTCGCCCACCTCGACGTTGAGCGACACCACCGTGCCGTTGATCGGCGAGGTGATCGTCGTCTTGTCGAGGTTGTCCCGGGCCTGGTCCAGCACCGCCTCGGCCTGGGTCAGCCGGGCCTGGTTGAGCTGGTAATCGGTGTTGACCTGATCGAAGGCCTCCTGCGACAGCAGGCCCTTGTCGAACAGCTCCTTGTTGCGCTTGTAGACCAGCGAGCTCTGGGCCAGGCTGGCCTGGGCCAGGTCCAGGCTGGCCTTGGCCTGCTTGACCTGGGCGGCGTAGTTGGCGGGGTCGATCTGCACCAGCACCTGGCCGGTGCGGACGCGGTCGCCCTCCTTGACCGGCAGGCGGGTGATCTTGCCCATCACGTAGGCCGAGATCTGGACCTCGGTCTCGGCCTTGACGTTGCCGGGCGCCGACACGGTGGAGACGATCTGGCCCTGCCTGACCTTGGCGGTCTGCACGGCGGCGCTCTTGGAGCCGCGCACGACGTTGCCGGCCACGATGGCGGCGATCAGCACGACGGCCCCGGCGGCCGCCCAGACCCGCTTATCCTTGACGTTGACCTTGATCACGATGGCCCTCCAATGCATTCTGATTCGTTCTGTCGTTGGTGCGCGGCGCCGGGGCTACCACTGGCCCATCACCTGCTGCAGCCGGGCCTCGGCCAGGTAATAGTCGCAGATGGCGTTGGTGGCGGTCTGCTGCGCGGTGTTGAAGGTCACCTGGCTGGTCAGCAGGTCGAGCACCGACGCCGATCCCAGCCGGTACTTCTCGCTGGTCAGCCGGTAGTCCTCCTCGGCCTGCTGCAGCAGCGTGCCCACCAGCGACAGCCCCTCGCGCGCGGTGATCAGTCCCAGGTGGGCCTGGTCGATCTGGCTGGCCACGTTCTGCTGCGCCGTGAACAGGTCGGCCCGGGCCGAGCTCTTCTGGGCGAAGGCCTGGCGGATGCCGGCCTCGGTGATGAAGCCGTCGAAGATGTTCCAATTGAGCGATAGGCCGACCGTCCAGCCGTCGTGCAGGTTCCAGTCCGCGGGGTCCCGGTACTGGCGGTAGTTGGAGTAGCCGTAGGAATAGCTCCCGGACAGCGATGGCAGCTTGCTGGTCAAGGACGACCAGGCGCCCAGGGCCGCGGCGCGGTAGCTGTTGCGGGCGGCGACGTACGACGGGTTGACCTCCAGCGCCCGCCGCATCAGGGTGTCGCGCTGCGGGATGGCCCTGGCGGTATCGGGCAGCGCCAGGATGGTGTCGGCCGCGACCTCCGCGGTCGTCCCGATCAGCGTCGCCAGCGCCTGCTGCCCGGAGATCAGCGCGGTGCGGGCGTTCAGCAGGTTGACCTTGCTCTGGGTCAGCTGGACCTCGATCTTCAGCAGGTCGGCGCGGCTCATCGACCCCAGCTGGTTCATCAGCCGGGCCTGGCGGGCCTGTTGCTCGCTCTGGTCGACCGCGGCCTGCGACACCCGCAGCGCCTTCTGCAGCTTCACCAGGTTGTAGTAGGCCTGCTTGACGTTGTAGGACAGCGTGGCCCGGGCCAGGTCGTAGGTGGCGCCGGCCGCCCTGCGGGAATAGGCCGACTGGCCGATCCTGGACCACACCGGCAGGTTGACCAGGGTCTGGCTGACACCCACCGATGAGCTGTAGGAGTTGGTCACAGACTCGTAGGTCGGCAGCGAATCGTTGAGGGTCAGCAACGGATTGGCGGAGGCGGTACGGCCGCTCTGGCTGTAGCTGGAGCTGGCCGTGACGTGCGGCAGCATGCCGCCGATCGAGCTGACCAGCCCGGCGGTGGACACCGCCAGGTTGCTGCCGGCCTTGGCCAGGTCCGGGCTCTGCGTGAAGGCCATGGCCAGGCATTGCTGCAGCGAGTAGGTGGTGGGCGCCGGCTGCGCCGCGGCGGCCGGGGCGAGGGCCGCGACCGCGGCGGCGACCAGGATCAGGGTGCGTTTCATGGTGTCCCCTTGCGCTATCGGATGCTTGAGAGAATACGTTGGATGGGCGGCGTTTGTTCCGGCTCAGGCCGCGATGCCATGGAAGAAAAAGTCGTTGAGCGACCGGATGGTGGCCCGCCGGGCGACCGGCTTGCAGTGGTGGAAGGCGGCATGGGTCATCACGGTGATCAGCCGCGCCCGCAGCTTGGCGTCGCCGCGCCGGAACACCCCGGCCCGCGTCCCCTCGGCGATCACCGCTGCCAGCTGCGCCACCACGGCCCGGTTCTGCTCGCGGATCCGGCCGTGCCGCTTCTCCAGCTCGTCATGGCCGATCTCGCGCAGCAGCCGCATCAGCGGCTGGTTGCGCGCGATGACGTCGGCCATGGCCGCGACCATGGTCTTGAGCTTGAGGTCGGGGGCCAGCGCGGCGGCGCCGGCCGCGGCCAGCGCGGCCTGCAGCTCCTCACCGGCGCTGTCGAGGATCGAGAAGAACAGCTCCTGCTTGCCGGCGAAGTAGCGGTAGATGGTGCCCTTGCCGATGCCGGCCCGGGCCGCCACGTCGTCCATCAGCGCGGCATGGAAGCCCTTGTCCGCGAACACCGCCGCGGCGGCCGCCAGGATCTCCCGGCGCTTGGTGTCCTGCAATGTCCTCATATCGGAATCGCGTTATTAACGGTACTGACTGGTCAGTTTCATTATAACACCGGGGCGGCTGTTTGTCAAGATGTCCGTCCCGGTTTTCTGCCATCGGCAGCGACGATAATTAGACCGGCCAGTTCCGGAAAAGGTTTAGCGCGCCGACAAAAAAGCGCCCCCCGGGGGCGCAGCGGGCCGCGGGGCCGGTCAGCTGCGGAACAGCACCCGCTCCTGCGAGAACAGCCCCACGGTCACCCCGGCGGCCACGGCCGCCAGCAGGCCGTTGGCCAGCACCGACAGGGCGATGTGGCCCCAGTTGAACGTCCCCATCAGCAGCTCCTTCTGGCACAGCGCCGTGCTCAGCACCGGCATCAGGTACAGCTGGCGCGGCGGCTCCAGCGGGGTCATCGACACCATCGCCAGCATGATCACCGCCATCATCAAATACTGGGCGTAGCTGTTGCCCTCCTTGACCGAGCGGGCGAAACAGCCCAGCGCCAGCAGCAGCGATGCCAGCAGCACCGCGGCCGGCAGCAGCGTCAGGAAGGCCATCGCCAGGCCGGCCG
>DATJQG010000153.1:0-2155 GCA_035506015.1 Candidatus Edwardsiibacteriota bacterium | reverse complement strand
TCGGCTGCGGCCGGCGCCGACGCGCCGGGTGCCCGACCCGCAGTCCATAGAGAACTGGGCCCGGAGTGTCCTGGCGTCCCCGACGAGGGCCCCGCGGCCGGGCCGGTGTCTGAACAGGTCATCGACCTCGAGCATGAGCGTCCACGCGTCGGCCTGCCATCGAGGTCACCGCATAGGATGCGCGCGATCCCTTCTACGCGCTCACCGCCCGGCCGCCCCTGCTACATCGGCTGACACCGGCCAGCCCGCATCCGGCCGGCGCCCGTCGCGCGGCTCCTCTTCCCAGTACCGGACGACTTGATGGCCGGCGCACCTCCGAAGCAGGACGAAAGACAGCCCGCGCCCAGCTAGCCGCCCTACCTTCATCCCGTCGGGATGATGTGCGCCGCTCCGCCTGGCAGCAAATTAGGGCGTAACGCAGGAAGGGTGCCCCAACGGCTCCGGCCGAGGTGATGTGCCTCCGCTGCGGGGACGCCAGGGCCGTGGTTTTGGAGGGCTTCGCCGGTGTCATACCGGACAGCCTGGCGAGAGAGCACAGGCTGTTGAAGAGCGTGCTCGCAGCGAATGCCGCAGGAATCCCTGTCATAGGGATACGAAGGATTTACTAAAGTGCCAGAGAATTCATCAACCAGCGAGGCCGCCGATGGTAATCGTCTTCGCCTTGCTGGCGGCTTTGTCCAACGCGGTTAATGAGGCCACTCAGCACGTTGCCAGTATCGCTGCACCACGCCGGACGTCGGGCTGGCGGCTGGTGGTTTACCTGTTCCGCAATCCGCTGTGGCTGTTCGGCTGGGCGGCCCTAGCGGGGGCGTTCGTGTTCCAGGCCCTGGCGCTGCACAATGGCCAGCTCTCAGTCGTGCAGCCGATGCTGGCCACCGAACTGGTCTTCATGCTGGTGCTGCGCCGGTTCTGGATTCACCAGTCAATCCGGCTGATCACCTGGGCCGCGGCCGCCGTGACCTGTGTGGGCCTGACCGTGTTCATCATCGCGGGGCAGCCGGAAGGCGGCAATCCCACCCCAGCCAGTCAGCACTGGCTCGCGGCCGGCCTGGCCTGCTGTGCCGCCGCCGCGGTCCTGGCAGTCTTGGCGCATTGGGGATCCCCCAGCTTGCGCGCTGTTCTTTACGCCTCGGCCGCTGCGGTCATGTGGGCGCTGGTGGCCACGTTCATCAAGGCCACCACGGACACGCTGACCCAGTTCGGCATGGGCGGGATGTTCACCCACTGGCCGGTCTACGCCCTGGCCGCGGGCAGCGTGGCGGCCCTGTTCCTGGAGCAGGCGGCGCTGCATGTCGGGCCGCTGCGGGCCTCCCAGCCCTTCCTGGTCATCATCGATCCGATCGTCAGCATCGCCCTGAGCGTGTGGCTGTTCGGCCAGCACTTCACCGCCAGCGGTGCCGTGCTGGCCGTGGCGGCGGCCGCCTTCGCCGTGATGTGCGGCGGAGTCGTCCTGCTAACGCAGACCGCGCCGGCCACCATGAAGGCCGACATCCCGCACCAGGAAGAAGGCGGCGGGCAGCATGGCACGGCAAGCAGCCAGAGCCAGGCCACACGCTGAGAACGGCCTACCGCTCGCGTTGGCCACGGCAGTGCTCGGGATGATCCTCTCGATGGCCTCGTGGCCACAGTCACGGTCCTGACCACCGGCGCCAACCCATCCAAGCCGAGCAGTCCGCTCCCTGACCGCGCTGGCTGCCAGAATCACTATCGGCGTCGTCCTAGCCGTCTCCCAATCGCGGGCTTGCCCGACGCTTCGGCCCCGGGCCGTGACCGTCGAGGGCAGGGGGGCGGCGATGACCGACCTCATTTTCACCTGCTTGGCCGCCGCCATCGATTCGGCGCTGGGTGGCGGATAGCGGTCACCCGTGTCGTCCGTCAGGTCAGTGACGAGGATCGTGTCGAGGCGTTCCAGCACTCCCACGCGCCGATCCACCTACGCGATGAGCCATCAAGCAAGCGGATCAACGGTTCACAGAACGGCACGGCGCTGCACCAGCCACCACAGACTGCGGATAGCAGAAGTTTTCTACCCAACTTTCTACCCAAAATGATGCTTGTACGGCATCATAACGATGTTCTGGCCGGTCAAAGCAGCTGATTAGGCTAGCTGACCCAAGTACGTCAGCAGCCTTCCAAGCTGGCTATGCGGGTTCGA
>DATJQG010000152.1:0-4450 GCA_035506015.1 Candidatus Edwardsiibacteriota bacterium | reverse complement strand
GCGTTGAGGTCCTTCTGCGTCACGTCGACGAAGATCTTGCGGTTCCACTGACCCGGCGCCCACTGCGTCTCCAGCTTGTAGAAGATCTTGTGGCCGACGATGGCCTCGATCTGCGCCACGTTGTCCGCCGCGCTCTCCGGCGTGAACAGCAGCACCGTGGCCCGCACCGTGCCGCCCTTGGCCCGCGAGGCGATGCGGTCGGAGATCTTGTAGGCCGGCTGGTACAGCCCGGTCCAGCTGATCTCGCCCTTGGTGGCCGTCAGCTTGGCCCGGATGGTCTCGTTCATCCGCACCAGGAACGCGTAGTTCGGCAGGTAGCACATCACCTGGCCCCCGGCGTCCTCCAGCGACTGGCGCCACGCCGGCTGGATCGGCCCGCGGAACTGCACGATGTAATAGGTGTACTCGTCGCCCTTGGGCGTCTCGTACTTCAGGCCGGCCGGCAGCTCGGGCTCGCCGATCCGGGTGTCGATGGTGTAGCCGTTGCTGAACGTGATGGTGTTGGCCGCGCCATACGGCTCGGCCGGCGCGGCGGCCGCGACCTCGGCGGCGAATGCCGGTGTGCCGGCGGGCTGCTGCGTTGCCTGCGCCGCCTGCATGGGCGACGCGGTCGCGCGGATCGTGGCCGCCGCGGCCTGCTGATATCCCGCGCCCAGCATCAGACAGATGATGCCGCAGGCGATCAGGATCGCGGTCGCACTTTTCTTGGTAAACATGGGCGAAAGCTCCATTTAATTGATAATGTTTACAAATTTGATAGTAAATATATATGCAAGTATCGTTCCAAATGACTATAGCGATACTAACAACTTGTATACAAATAGATTATGCTAATAAGTAATAATTGATTTTTCGATCTACGCATGCAATAATTACACTTATATATGCAAAAAATAGACCTCCCACATTATTAATGCGATCTCGGCTCGAGATACATGGGTCGATCAATCGAGGTCGTGCCCGTTTTCCCGGTATTCCTTGAGCTTGTACTGCAGCGTGCGCAGCGAGATCCCCAGCTTGCGGGCGGTCATCTTGCGGTCGCCGTTGTATTCCTTGAGCGTGGCCAGCAGGTATTCCTTTTCCACCTGCCGCATCGTCTTGCCCGGGACGATGGCGGTCGCGGTCTGTTTCCACTTGCGGATGTTCTCCGGCAGGTCGGCCACCCTGATGATGTCGCCCTTGGCCATCACCGCCATGTAGGAGATCACGTTCTCCAGCTCGCGGATGTTGCCGGGCCAGGAGAAATCCTGCAGCAGGTCCAGCGCCCGCTTCTCGATCTCGCGGATGCCCTTGGCCTTGATGGCCGGGTTGGTGGTCAGGAAATGGTGGCACAACAGCGGGATGTCCTCGCGCCGGTCGCGCAGCGGCGGCAGGGTGATCGACATCACGTTCAGCCGGTAGTACAGGTCCTCGCGGAACCGCCCCTCCCGCACCTCCTTCTGCAGGTCGCGGTTGGAGGCCGAGATGATCCGGACGTCGACCCGGATGCTCTCGTTGTCCCCCACCCGCCGTAGCTCGCCGTCCTGCAGCACCCGCAGCAGCTTGGCCTGGGTCGAGGGCGCGATGTCGGAGATCTCGTCCAGGAAGAAGGTGCCGCCGTTGGCCGCCTCGAACAGGCCCTTCTTGTCGCTGACCGCGCCGGTGAAGGCGCCGCGGCGGTAGCCGAACAGCTCGGACTCCAGCAGCGTCTCCGGCAGCGCGCCGCAGTACTGGGCCACGAACCGCTTGTCGCGGCGCGGCCCGTTGTAGTGGATGGCGCGCGCCACCATCTCCTTGCCGGTCCCGGATTCGCCCTGGATCAGCACCGGCACAGTGCTGTCCAGCACCTTGTGCAGCAGGTCCATCGCCGCCAGGAAATTGGGCGCCTGGCCCACCAGGTTGTCGAACTGGTAGTGGCTGCGGATCTCCTGCTTGAGCGTGATGTTCTCCTGCTTCAGCCGGGACTGCAGCGTGGCGTTCTCGATGGCGATGGCGGCCATGTTGGCGAAGGCCGCCAGGAAATCCTTGTCCTGCTCGGTGAAGACGTTGGTGGTGGTGCGGCTGTCGAGGTAGATCACGCCGATGGTGGCGTCCTTCTTCTTGAGCGGCGCGCACAGGATCGACAGGATGTTGTAGAGCATCACGCTCTCCGAGCCCGCCAACCGCGGGTCGGTCTTGGCGTCCGAGGTCAGCAGCGGCTGCCCGCTGCGCAGCACCTGGTCGACGATGGTGCGCGACACCTCGGTGGGGTCGCCGATGGTGCGCTGGTCGATGTTGCGGGCCACCTTCACCGCCAGCGCCCCGCTCTCCGGGTCCTGCAGCCAGATCATGCCGCGCTCGGCCCTGGTGGCAGCCAGCGCCAAATCCATCATCCGGTTGAGCAGCTCCTCCGGGTCGAGGATGGAGTTGATCACCTGGCTGATCTCGTACAGCGTCAGGATGTTGTCGCGGTCGGACGCGTCGGATGTGCGATCGTTGGTCATCAGCGTCGTGTGGATATCGGGCGGGTGAAGGTCGCCTCGGCGATGGCCTGGTCGCCGACCAGGTCGTGGGCGATCACCTTCCAGGTGTAGTTTCCGGTGCCGAGCGTCGTATCGAGCAGCAATTGGCTGATATTCGTCGTGTCTTTGGCCCACAGGAACGTCGTGCCCCGCCACACTTCGACCCGGACGTCGACGTCGCTGCGGCCGTTGGTCCAGCGCAGGGTGTCGGGCGGCGTGAACGAGGTGCCCGAGGACGGGATCAGGTTGTCCGGCGCCGGTTCCAGGAACGCGGGGATCACGCGGTTGCCGGTGAGCGACGAATAGCTCGACGAGCTGACCATGAACCGCGCCAGCTGGCCGACGATGTAGCCGTGGAAGTCGCCGACGCCGGGGACATGGTCGATGGTCTGGGCATAGATCTTCGTGAATTCGTCCCGCGACCCGGTCTCGGCCAGGGTCCAGTGGTTGGTGTCGATCTGGCAGGAATACGAATAATCGTCGAGATAGGCGCGCCCGTCGGGATGGGACACCACCAGGCAGGGCTGGACCGAGTAGGTCTGGCTGCCGTTGAACAGCCGCTGGACGATCGTCTTGACGATCGCGGTGTCGACCGTCGGCAGGCCGTAGAGGATCACGTTGTGCTGCAGCACCCCGCGGTCGGGCACGGTCACGGTGTCGGCGACGGCCTGGCGGCCGATCTTGGAGAACTGCAGCACCTGGGTCGAGCTGGGCGGCAGTTCCATGCTGAACTGCCCCTGGCCGTCGCTGCTGGCGGTGATGTTGGCCGGGCTGGCCGTCACCACCACGCCGGGCAGCGCGCCGCCGTTGCGGGCGTAGGTGGTGCCGTAGACGCCGGTCTGCGGCACGTCGTAGGGGTTGTCGTGGGGCGCGTCCGGGGCGCAGCCGGCCAGCAGCCCCAGCAGCGCGGCGCCCAGCATCGCTCGTCTCATCAGTCGCCCATCATCACGTCGACCACGCCCAGCACCCAGACCGACACGGTCAGGTTGACCGTCAGGTTGCGGAAGCGGTACCAATGGTTGTAGGTGGTGTAGGTGTCGCTGATCCTGCCGCTGTCGCGGGCGTTGAGGTAATCGCGGTGGGCGACGTACGCGCCCAGCTCGGCCGCTCCCAGCCCCGCCACAGCGGCCAGCGACGCGATCTGGAACATCCGGCCCCGCTTGGCCTGGCCGCGGTAGCTTTGCCCCCACCCCGGCCACACCAGGGTCCGCAGCAGGGCGCCCGGCTTGCCCGGCTGCGGCGGCTTGAGCACCAGCCGCGGTCCCGGCCCCGCCGCCGCTGCCGCGCGGTTGAAGGCGGCCTGGGCGTCCCGGAACACGGCGATGATCTTGGGCGACACGAACTCGGGGTTGAGGTCGGTGGCCGGCCGCTGCCGCAGCAGCAGCGTGAATTGCGCCGCCGCCTCGCCGTCGCGGCCCAGCGCCACCAGCGCGAACGCCCAGTAGGTGCGCAGCGTGGCCACCTCGTCGCGGCTCAAGGCCGCGGTATCGGCAGCCAGCGATTCCGCCAGCGCCGCCACCCGCTGGTAATCGCCGCGGTCGTAGCCGCTCAGCAGGTCGTTGACCGGGTTGCGCGGCTGGGCGCCGCACCAGGCGGCGCACCCGACGAGGGCGGCCGCGATCATCAGGACGCGGATCCTGGTCATGGCATGGTGATCTGGCGTTCGGTGGTCTGGCCCTCCCGGATCACGATGGTCTCCTTCCATTCCCCGCCGCCGGGGCGCGCCAGGCGCAGCTCGTGCTCGCCCAGCGACAGCTTCAGCGGCTGGCCCAGCGGCGTCGTGCCCTGGGGCGATCCGTCGATGGAGACCGTGGCCCAGGGCGACACGGTCAGCTTGAGGTAGCCGAACGCCTCCGGCATCGTCACCGTGACGGCCGCGGTGTCGCCCGGTTCGATGGCCAGCGGCTGGCTGTATTCCTTGCGGTTGGGATGGCGCAACAGCAGCTGGTGCGTGCCCGCGGGCAGCTGCA
>DATJQG010000151.1:0-4177 GCA_035506015.1 Candidatus Edwardsiibacteriota bacterium | reverse complement strand
CCCTGGGAAAACTCCAACCCGTGCAGAAAGCCAAGATCGGGATGCTGGTGGAAATCGCTCCGCCGGAAGGTCTCGGTAAAATATCCGCGGTGATCGGCGAACCGCTGGTAGCGGATCACCTTGACCTCGGGGATGGCCAGGCTGGTGACGCTGATGATCTTCATGGTGCCTTTTGCTATATGGGATGTTAATGGCGGTTGACGACGGTGGCGGACGCCTGGTCGGTGGGCATGATCACCATCCGCTCGATGGTGACGTGCGGCGGGCGCTGGCAGGCCCACAGCACGGCGGCAGCCACGTCATCAGCCGAAAGCGGGCGCGTGCCCTGGTACACTGCGGCCGCCCGTTTCCGGTCGCCCCGGAACCGCACCACCGAGAACTCGGTCTCGACCATGCCGGGGTCGATGCCGGTGACCCTGATGTCCGTGCCGGACAGGTCGATCCGCATCGCCTTGTTGAGGGCGACCACCGCGCTCTTGCTGGCGCAATAGACGTTGCCGGCCGGGTAGACCTCGTGCCCGGCGATCGATCCGATGTTGACGATGTGGCCCGCGTTCCGCTCGATCATACCCGGCAGCACCGCGCGTGTGACGTACAGCAGGCCCTTGACGTTGGTGTCGATCATCTCCTCCCAGTTCCGCAGCACGCCGTCCTGGAGCTTGTCCAGCCCGCGCGACAGCCCGGCGTTGTTCACCAGGACGTCGATGCCGCGCCAGCCGTGCGGCAGCCGGTCGATGGCCCGCTGCACCGCCCGCTGGTCCCTGACGTCGAGCGGCAGCACCAGGGCCGCGGGCCCGCCCAGTTCCTTGATCTCGCGGGCCAGCCGCGCCAGCCGTTCCCTGCGCCGCGCCGACAGGATCACCCTGGCCCCAGCCCGCGCGAAGGCCAGGGCGCAGGCCTGCCCGATGCCGCTGGAAGCGCCGGTGACCAGCACGGTCTTGCCCTTAAGCGGAGTCTTGTTCATCACGGTAGCCTTTTCTGAATTCATCATTGATCTGCTGTCATGATCCGGCCAATTCCTGGAGCGCGCGCCGGTAGCGGTCGAGCGGGCAGGTTTGGAGCAGCGACTGGTATATCACCATGGCGTCCTGTGCGTATCGCCGTTCGCCGGTGATCTGATAGAGCGCGAACAGCGCATCGGCCCGCTGCTCGTCATCCGCTGCTTGGGCCAGCAGCGTTTGCAGCCTGGCGAGCGCCTGCGGAAGATCACCGGTAGCGGTGATCCTGGCTTCCAACAACTGGCAGGTGAACGCCAGATTGTCGCGGCCGTCCTGCTGCAGCATCGGCAGGGCCTCGCGGCAGCCGGCCAGCGCCTCGTCGCGCCGCCCCATCTGGAAACGCACATCCGCCAGCTGCAGGACGATCGACGACAGGTAGTACTTGAGGTCGATGCTGCGCCCCAGCTCGATGGCCTTGACGCAGTCGGCCTCCGCTTTGTCCGTCGCGCCCTGCGCCGCATGGAGCTCGGCCCAATGCCCAAGCGCCAGCACCAAGCCGATCCTGTCGCCCAGCGCATCGATCAGCGGCATCTCCCGTTCCAGGTAGCGCCGGGCTTCGTCGAGCCGGCCCAGCGAGAGGTAGATCGACGCCAGCGAGTCGTAATTGATGACCAACGCCCGCTTGTCACCCAACCGCTCGAAGATCGCTTCGCTTTGATGATAATACTCGAGCGACCGCTGGTAATCCTTGAGGTCGGCGTAGAGATTGCCCAGATTGCCCAGCGCCGCGCTGGCGGCCTGGGTGTCGCCCAGTTCCTGGGCGATGGCCAGGTCGACCTGGTAACAGCGCAGGGTCTGCGCGAGATCGTGCAGGTAGTAGTAGACGGTGCCGATGTTGCCGTTGATGTGCCCGATGGCGCGCCGGTTGCCGGCGGCGGTGGCGATGGCCAGGCTCTGCTGCTGGCATTGCAGGGCTAGGTCGTAGTTGCCCTGCCGTTTGTGGACCACCCCGACCGACTGCAGGGCCAGCGCGGCCTGGTCCTGGTCGCGGCACTCCCGGGCCGCGGCCAGCTGCCGCTGGTAACAGTCGATGGCCTGCGGGTATTCGGACAGGTAGTAATGGATGTCGCCCAGCCCGCCTATCGCCTTGGCGGACCCGCTGCGGTCCTGCATGGCCTCGTACAAGGCCAGCGCTGACCCGAGGTACCGCTGGGCAGCCTGATAGTTGCCCTTCTTCTTGACGATCGTGGCCAGGTGCAGCAGGCAATCGGCGGTCAGCGGGCGGTCGGCCGTTTGGCCGGTGCATTCGTAGTCCCGCTGCAGGCACCGCTCCGCCTCGTCCCACCGGCCGATCAGGGTCAGCACCTCCGCCCGCCGCAGATCGAGCATCACCGGGCGGTATGCCGACGCCCCGTCCGGTCTTCCCGCGGACCAGATCCACTCCCTGCGCGGCTGGAACCCTTTCATCGACCCGTTTACAGCCGCTCGCGGACCAGCGCCGGGGGCTGGACGCGCTGTTCCGCGATGTGGATGTGGCTCTGCAGCACCCGCGCCGCCTGGTCCGCCTTGGCGGGGTCGTTGGCGCGGACCGTGACCATCGGCTCGCCCGCCCTGACCGCGTCGCCGATCTTCTTGCGGAAGACGAAACCCACGGCCGGGTCGACCGCGTCGCTCATGGTCAGCCGGCCGCAGCCCAGGTTGACCGAGGCCATCCCGATCTCGCGGTTGTCCATCGCCGCGACGAAGCCGTCCCGCGGCGCGGCCACCTCGGCGGCCAGCGCGGCCTGCGGCAGTATTTTCAGCGGGTCGTCGGCCACCCGGGGATCGCCGCCCTGCACCCGCACCATCTCGCGGAATTTTTCCAGGCCCTGGCCTGTGCCGACGATGCTTTCCAGGATCCGCTTGCCTGCGGCAAGGTCGGCCGCACGCTCACCCATCACCAGCATCTCGGCGCCCAGCTCGTAGGTGACGGCCATCAGGTCGGCCGGCCCGCCGCCCTTCAGGCAGTCGACGCACTCCTCGATCTCCAGCGCGTTGCCGACCGTGAAGCCCAGCGGCTGGCCCATGTCGGTGATCAGCGCCCGCATCCGGCGGCCCATGCCCGTGCCGATGGCCACCATCGTCCGGGCCAGCGCCAGCGAGTCCTCCGGCCGCTGCATGAACGCGCCGCTGCCGGTCTTGACGTCCAGCACCAGCCCGTCCGCGCCCTCGGCCAGCTTCTTCGACATGATCGAGGCCGAGATCAGCTGCAGGCAGTCCACCGTGGCGGTGACGTCGCGCAGGGCGTAGAGCTTCTTGTCGGCCGGCGCCATGTCCGCGGTCTGCCCCATCATCGCCAGGCCGGCGCGGGCCAGGATGCGCTTGAACTCGTCGTAGCTGAGATTGGTGCGGAAGCCGGGGATCGACTCCAGCTTGTCCAGCGTGCCGCCGGTGTGGCCCAGCCCCCGGCCGCTGACCATCGGCACCGGCACGCCGGCCGCGGCCACGATCGGCGCCAGGATGATCGAGACTTTGTCGCCCACCCCGCCGGTGGAATGCTTGTCGACCTTGACGCCCGGGATGCCGGACAGGTCGAATACCCGGCCGGAGTTCATCATCGCCATCGCCAGCGCCGTGGTCTCCTCGAAATCCATCCCCTTGAGGAATACGGCCATCAGCAGCGCCGCGGCCTGGTAATCGGGGATGTCGCCGGCGGTGTAGCGGGCGACGAACCAGCCGATCTCGTCCGCGCTAAGGGCCTGGCCGTTGCGTTTTTTGAAAATGATCTCGTAGGGCGTCATCCTGGTCCTTCCGGGCAGGGGACCCTGCCCGCGCTGGGTGAATGGATAAGAAAAAGCCCTGAAACCGCTTCAGGGCTGCGGCGGAACGGGCCGGATCAGCCCTTGGTGCGCAGCGACAGGTTGAGCACCACCGGGCCGAACTGCGATTCCACCGGGATGGTGACGATCTCCATGTTGGTGTTGGTGATGTCCATGTCCTGCCCGGTGAACAGCGTGGGCGGGTTGATGTCCATCCGCTGGCCGCGGTTGACCAGCAGCGACACCGCCCGACCGCACACCATGTTGTTGAGCTCGTTGATGGTCGAGCAGACCATCTTGTCGTAGACGTTGACCGGTTCGCCGCTCATGGCCGCGGCCAGCTGGCAGGCGGTCTGGCGCGACATGTCGAGGATGGCGCGGCCCTCGGACTGGCCGGTGATGCCGATGATGCTGGCCACCCCCATGGTCGAGATCGGCGAC
>DATJQG010000150.1:0-2726 GCA_035506015.1 Candidatus Edwardsiibacteriota bacterium | reverse complement strand
TCCGGTTCCGCGGCGGCCGCTGGCTGGCCTTCGCCTTCACGGTCCTGTTCGGCGTTCTCGGCCTGATGGCCAGCATCACCGTGGGATCGAAGACCAGCCTCGCCCCGCTAGTGACCCTGGCTATCATCGCCGGCCTGGTGTGCATCTACGTCTTCACGTACGTGCCGCGGCTGGAACGGCGTGACGCCGAGGAACTCGCCGCCCGCCGCGCCGCGCGGGCTGCCGCCAGAGCCGCACGCGCCAGCACGGAAGCCGCACCAGAAGGAACACCATAAACATCCATCAGCATTCGACGGCCCTGCCGGCACTCGCGAAACTGCCTGGCGTTCTCGCTTTCGCATTACGCCGCTGTCTGACCGGACGCTGGCAATACCGCTCCGTACCCTGAGCCTTGTGCCGACGAGGCAGTCGGCGTGGCGGCGCACCGCCTGCCGGGTAGCCCCCGGCACATACCTTAGCCGAACGTGCTGTCGGCCAGCCTGCGCACCGCGTGCTCAGCGTTTACCTAAATTGAGGGGATGCTGAGAAGGTCGTCCCGTAAAGACGATCGATGTATGACAGCGGTCGAGACGTGCCGGAGGGGTCCGGCCTCGGGGTCGGCGATGCTGCCGCACCTGGCTGGGCCCCGGTTGAGAGCGAGGAACTACTCGGCGGGACAGGTCGCGGCACAGGCGCCGCCGGAGGAGCGCACCTCCGACGACATACGGTTCGCGCTGGCGAAGTTCCGGCCAACGACGCTGCCCGACACCTTGGTCGCAAGATCGGGCCTGCATGACCGGCTGACGGCAGGGGCTGGCAAGCGCCTGACGGTTGTTGTGGGTTCGGCTGGCGCGGGTAAGAGCGTGCTGCTGTCGAGCTGGGCCGCGGCAAAGCCGCCGGGGGTTATATCCTGGCTGTCCTGCGATGAGGCTGATGCTGATCCTGTCCGCTTCTGGACCGGGTTCATCGAGGCAATCAGGTTTGTCACGCCGGGATTCGGTGCTGATGCCGCGGGCCTGCTCACGGCGAACGGGTTCATGTCGGCTGATGTCATTGCCTCGATCGCCAACGACGCAGCGAAGCTGCCCGCCGGGTCGGTGGTCATTGTGGATGACTTCCAGACCGCGGAGCCGGCGGCCGCCCGGGACATGACCGATCTTGTCGAGCGCTGGCCCGTCGGCACCGCGCAACTGGTGTTGTGCAGCCGTTTCGACCCTCAGCTGCGGCTGCACAGGCTGCGGCTGGCCGGTGACCTGTGCGAGCTTCGCGACCGTGACCTGTATTTCTCCCTGGCTGAAAGCCATGACCTGCTGGCGAACTTCGGCGTCGAGATTGCCGCTGCTGACCTGGCGCTGCTTCACCAGCACAGCGAGGGGTGGGCCGCTGCGCTGCAGATGGCGGCGTTGTCGCTACGCAGCTCCCAGGACCCTGCCCGGGTAGCACGGTCGCTGGGCGTCAGTAGCCACGAGATCTCCGAGTACTTCGTCTCCGAGGTCCTCGACCAGCAGCCACCCGAAATCGTCCAATTCATGCTCGACACCTCCGTCCTGGGCGAGCTGACTGCGGATACCTGCACGGCGCTCACGGCGCGGCAGGACGCGGCGGAGCTCCTGCGCCGCATTGATGCGGCCCATCTGTTCCTGGTGGCCCTCGACGACAAGCGGACCAGATTCCGCTACCACCATCTGGTACGCCAGATACTGCGCGCCGAGCTGCGGATGCGCGGCAGGGCCAAGGAGCAGTCGCAGCACCTGAAGGCGGCCGAATGGTTCGAGTCGACCGGGGACAGCCGGCGCGCGGCCCGCCACTTCCTCGCCGCACGGCAGGCCGAACGGGCCTTGACCCTGCTGCAGGACCGGGTAGTGAGCGATTTCCTGCGCGACCCGGCGCTGCCGCCACCGGATCTCAGCATGATCGACTCCGCATTGCTCGCCGATGCGCCAGATCGGGTGCTGGCCCTGGCGACTGACCTGTTGTTGTCGGGTGATGCGGCGCGCGGCGGCGAGTACCTCGAGCTGGTCGACCGCGCCCGGCCATCGGTCATGCCCGGCTCCAAGCTGGCGGCCCGGTTCGCGGCGGCGCGGTCGCTGCACTACATGCTGACCGGCCGGGTGGACGAGGCGGTGGCCGAGGCCTTCGCCGTTCGGGCCATCCAGGAGCAGACACAGCTCGCCGACGAATGGGACGCCGCAATCCCGTTGATCCTGCTGCGCGCCTACACCTGGCTGGAAGATTTCGAGGCAGTTGAGCGTGAGGCGGCGGCGGCTCTTGCGGCGCCCCAGCTCACCGAACCGGTCAAGCTGGTGATGGTCCCTGGCCCGCTGGCGCTAGCCCGGTTCGAGGCAGGCCGCCTGGCCGAGGCCGCCGACGCCGCCGGCGCGGCCGAGAAGGAGGCGCAACGGCTCGGATTCGGGCAGCACATCTTCGCCGCGGATTACCTGCGCGTGCTGGCCGGCCTGGCGCTGGAGCGGCGCGACCTCGACACCGCCGCACGGTTCACCGAGCAGGCGCTGTCGATCACCACGCTGCGGTGGCCGCTGTCGGAGTTCCTGGCGCTGCTGGACCGGGCCACGATCTGGTCCGCCCGCGGGCAAGTCCGCGACGCGCTGGCCACCGTCGGAGCCGCGCGCCAGGTCCTGGCCGGGACAGGGTCGGTGCTGCTGGCGCGCGCCGATGAGCTGGAGGCGCTGCTGCGCCTGTCGCTGGGGGACCTGCGCTCCGCCGCCGAACTGGCCAGCACGCTCCCC
>DATJQG010000149.1:0-10869 GCA_035506015.1 Candidatus Edwardsiibacteriota bacterium | reverse complement strand
CAAGCTGGACAAGGACGAGCGCATCCTGTACCTGGCCATGGCCGGCTATGATCAGGAGCAGGGCAGTTCGGCCACCTGGTACCTGCTGATGTTCACCACGGCGCAGCTGCTGCGGCTGCCGGCGATGCTGGTCGATGGCGGGCTGCTGTCGGCCATCAACAATGCGCTGGATACGCTGTCCGCGCCCCAGGGCCAGGACCGCATCATCGACGTGGAGGCGCTGCCGTACGGGGACATCCAATGCTTCGAGATCTGGAGCATGCTCGACGGCCATCTGACGCTGCGGCTGGCCAACGGCGAGCGCGAGGTGTACACCATCAAGGACTGGGGCGAGCAGCACAAGATCGGCTCGTTCCTGCGCCGCTACGTCAAGGAATGCGCTTCCCGCTGAGCCAAACGCACAGGAGAAGATGATGGACGACGCGACCATCCTCAACCAATTGCCGCTCGACCGCGCGGTCTGCTTTTCCACCGACAAGGGCGAGCAGTCCGACAAGGTCTAAAAAACACAAAGCAAGCTGCTGGCCAAGCTGGGGCCGTTCGTCAAGAAATTTCTGGAGCCCGACGAGCGCGTCCTCTACGCCGCGCCGGCCGTGGCGCCGATGAACGCGCTGGAGCAGTTCCTCAAGGGCTGGCACGTCTACTACCTTAAGGCTTGCGCCCTGGTGTTCACCAGCAAGCGCATCCTTTACGTCCCGACCGACACCGGCGGCAAACCGCGCCACAGCCTGGCACAGATGCGCTACGGCGATGTCGCATCCTTCAGCCTCAAGGGCCTGCTCAGCGCGGCATTCGCGCTGACCTACGCCAGCGGCCGCAAGGAGACCTTTACCATCCAGGCGATGGGCGACCGCAAGAAGATCAATTCGTTCCTGCCAAAGCTGGTGCCCGGCGGCGAAGGCACCGACCGCCGCGACCGCCACTTCCTGTGCCCGCGCTGCGCCAAGCCCCTGGTCAAGGATCATTACACCTGCCCGTCATGCCGCATGGCGTTCAAGACCCCGTCCCAGGCGGTCAAGTTCGCCCTGCTGGTGCCGGGCGGCGGGTTCTTCCAGACCGGCCACTTCTGGTTCGGCGTGCAGGGAGCGTTCGTGGACCTGCTGGAGATCGTGCTGTTCCTGGCCGCGATCGACGAGGTGCGCCGGGGCTCGCCCGAGGCCGGCTCGGTGATCTTCGCCTTCCTGCTGATCCTGGTGGCCAACAAGCTGGCGGCCGTGCAGCACGTCAAGTTCCACGTGGCGCAGTACATCCCGGTGGAGAAATGACGAACGCATCCCCGTCCCTTCTTTGTGATAGAGAAGGGAGCCAGGGTCGAGGGCGAGTATACAAATGAAATATCATTTGTTCTTTCCGCAATTTATTTCATCAGCAATTTTCCGCGTTTTACGATCGATCCATGCCCCGCATCCCCGATGACATCATCGACGACGTCCGCCAGGCCAACGACGTGGTGGAGGTGATCGGCTCGTACATCCCGCTGAAGAAGATGGGCGCCAGCTGGAAGACGCGCTGCCCGTTCCACCAGGAGAAGACGCCGTCGTTCAACGTCAACCAGTCAAAGCAGATCTGGCACTGCTTCGGCTGCGGCAAGGGCGGCAACGTCTTCACCTTCCTGATGGAGTACGAGAAGGTCTCGTTCATCGAGGCGGTGCGGACGCTGGCCACGCGCGCCGGCATCACGCTGCCCGCGGCCTCGCAGGAATACCAGCCCGGCGGCCACGACCTGCTGTACCAAGCCAACGAGTTCGCGGCAAAATTCTACCAGCAGCGGCTGGCCTCCGACAAGGGGCAAGTGGCGCGCGAGTACATCAAAAAGCGGGGCATCGAGCAGGGCACCGTCGAGCTGTTCCGGCTGGGCTACGCGCCCAACGCCTGGGACGAGCTGATCAAGGCCGCGGCCAAGGAGGGCCTGAGCGCTGCGCTGCTCAAGGAGGCGGGGTTGATCGTGCCCAACGAGCGCGAGACCAGCCACTACGACCGCTTCCGCCACCGCATCATGTTCCCGTTCTTCTCGGCCGGCGGCCGGGTGATCGGCTTCGGGGGCCGCAGCCTCGAGGAGACCCCGACCGCGAAGTACCTCAACTCGTCCGAGACGCCGATCTACCACAAGGGGCGCGGGTTCTACGGGTTCTTCCAGGCGCGCTCGGCCATCGCCGAGGCCCAGACCGCCGTGCTGGTGGAGGGCAACGTCGACCTGATCGTGCCCTACCAGGCCGGTTTCAAGAACCTGGTCGCCACGGCCGGCACCGCGCTGACGCCGGAGCAGTGCAAGGTGCTGTCGCGCTACGCCAAGAAGGTGGTGATCTGCTACGACGCCGACAAGGCCGGCCAGGCCGCGGCCGAGCGGGCCGTCGAGCTGGTGCTGGAGGCCGGCATGGACGCGCGGATCGCCATCCCGCCGGCGGGGAAAGATCCCGACCAGGCGGTGCGCGAGCAGGGAATCGACTTCTTCGCCAGGATGATCGCCGAGGCGATGTCGTTCATCGAGTTCAAGGTGATGCGGGCGCGCGAGCAGCACGACCTGTCGCAGGTGGCCGAGAAGAGCGACATGGTCAACGGCGTGCTGACGCTGCTGGCCAAGGTCGACGACCCCGTCAAGCGCCGGCTGTACATCCGCGAGCTGGCCGAGGCCGCGGGGCTGGACGAGTCCTTCGTGATGGACCTGGCGCGCAAGAAGCAGGGCCTGGCGCCCCAGGGTCCTGCCGCCGGGCAGAACGACAACGCGGCGAAGCATCCGGACTGGGAGATCGAGATCTTCTCCATCCTGCTGCGGCGGCCGCAGCTGATCGCCGACACGCTCTCCAAGGTGCAGGCGCTGAGCCTGATCTCGACCGGCCTGTCCAGGACGCTGATCAAGCTGGACCACCTCTACAAGGACTACGGCGTGATCGACGAGGCCAAGCTGGTGGAGAAGTTCGAGGACGCTGACGCGGTGCGGATGCTGACCGAGGCCATGGCCCAGGTCAAGCTGGCCGACGACTCGCTGGACAACCTGGCGCAGGACCAGGCCGACCTCGACGGCTACATCGCCAAGCTGCGGCAGCAGAACCTCAAGCCGCGGCTGAGGGACCTCCAGGCCCAGATCAAGGAGGCCGAGGGCTCGGGCGACCGCGGCGCGGTGGCGGCGCTGCTGGAGGAATACCAGGCCCTGAAGCGCGAAACCCAGGCCAAGCCCTTGAAAAACACCTGATCCGTGGGTATCTTTACTAGCCGCCGCGCCCCGTGACGTCATCATCATCGAAGTGAGAGACCGGACCCCGTCGCTCATTTCCCATCCATAGCCGCATCAGATAAGGGAGCCGTATGGAGAACAAGAACCTCAAGAAGATCATCAAGCAGATCGTCAACGCCGGCAAGAGCGCGGGCTTCATGACCTACCAGAAGCTGAACGAGATGCTGCCCGAGGACGTGGTGTCGCCGGACGAGATGGAGAACTTCATCATGATGCTGGCGCAGATGGGCGTGGAGGTGGTCAACTCCGAGGAGGAATGGAACCTGATCCGCGAGGCCCGCGACAAGGCCAAGGCCAAGGAGGCCGCCGTCGAGATCGAGCCGCCGGTGGGGCTGCGCTACGACGACCCGGTGCGGATGTACCTGCACGAGATCGGCCGGATCGCCCTGCTGGACCGCGAGCGCGAGATCGAGATCGCCAAGCGGATCGAGGCCTGCCAGCGCAACATCCTGTCGCTGGCGTTCTCGGCGCCGCCCAACATGAAGGAGTTCCTGGCCATCGCCGAGCGCTTCCGCAAGGAGGAGATCGCGATGGAGGAGCTGGTGCAGACCGACATCGACGGCTGGATGCCGCTGTTCTCGCCCAGCCGCGAGCGCAGCAAGATCCTGCAGCTGGTGAAGAAGATCCAGGAGGACTACCGCAGGATCGAGCACCTGGCCAAGCTCAAGGACCAGGACAAGGCCGGCCCCAAGATCTACCAGCTGCGCGAGAAGGTGGTGGCCAACCTCCAGGCGCTCAAGCTCAACCCCGAACTGCTGCGGACCATGGTCAACCGCATCCTGGACACCGCCTGCCGGGTGCGGGTCCACAGCGACGCCCGCAACAAGGCGCTCAACCGCGCCCGGATGGGCCTGCCCGAGATGGAGCGCTACGCCCGGGTCATCAAGTCGCGGCGGCTGACCGCCGAGGAGAAGAAGGCGGTGCGCCTGCCCAAGGACAAGTTCCTGGCGCTGTGGCAGGAGGTCAAGAACGCCCAGAAGCAGGCCGAGCACGTGGCCGCCGAGATCGGGATGACGGCCGACAGCGTGGTCGACCTGGCCAACCAGATCATCAGCTCCCAGGAGGACAAGGACCTGGCCAAGAAGGAGATGGTCGAGGCCAACGTCCGGCTGGTGATCTCCACCGCCAAGCGCTACATCAACCGCGGCCTGGAGTTCCTCGACCTGATCCAGGAGGGCAACAGCGGCCTGATGCGCGCCGTGGAGAAGTTCGACTACCGCAAGGGCTACAAGTTCAGCACCTACGCCACCTGGTGGATCCGCCAGGCCATCACCCGGGCCATCGCCGACCAGGCCCGCACCATCCGCGTGCCGGTGCACATGATCGAGGCCATCAACAAGGTCTCCAAGGCCACGCGCAAGCTGGTGCAGGACTACGGCCGCGAGCCCACCAGCGAGGAGATCGCCTCGCACATGGACATCCCGTTCGAGAAGGTGCGGTCGATCATCAAGGTGGCGCAGGAGCCGATCTCGCTGGACAAGCCCGTCGGCGACGACGAGGACACGGTGTTCGGCGACTTCATCGAGGACGCCTCCGCCAAGTCCCCGGCCCGCAACGCCAACTTCTTGATGCTGCGCGACCAGATCGAAAAGGTCTTGTCGACCCTATCCAAGCGCGAGGAGGCCATCGTCCGGCTGCGGTTCGGGCTGAACGACGGCTGCCCGAGGACGCTGGAGGAGGTCGGCGCCATCTTCAACGTCACCCGCGAGCGCGTGCGGCAGATCGAGGTCAAGGCGCTGCGCAAGTTGCGCCACCCCTCGCGCAGCAAGCGGCTGGAAGGGTTCTCGGACATTCTCTAGACGATATCTGGGACCAGTAATAAAACGGCGCGAAAGCGCCGTTTTATTATGCAAAAATTGCGTGACGATATGATATTATGCAAATCAATAATTCATTATCATGCAATAGATTATTAAATAGTATGCGAAATGGCGCAATAATTACTGTATTATCAATGTCTTGCAACTAATGGAGACATTCGCCGTTCATATATCTCATTGATAAACAATCAATTGTCAGTTTAGTAAAAATATCGACATGGTCTAAAAAATGCATATATAATGATCAGTAAGTTATCGAAAGGATATATAGAGTCATGAGGAAAAATGCGCTGACCGTGGCCATGGCCTTGTTGGCCATGACGCAGGTCCACGCCGCCACGATCTATCCCGGACTGATGGGCAAGCCGCTGATCGACTCGCTGGTGAAGTACTACAAGCCGACGTCCACGCTGGGCTACGACAAGGGCCGCGATACCATCTACGGCGAGATCGACATCGTCGGCGACAGCCTGCGCTGCGTCTACACCGGACTGTGGATCCATGGCGGGCCGACCTCTGCGCCGCGCACCTGGATCAGTAATAACGGGTTCAATTGCGAGCACACCTGGCCCCAGAGCCAGCTGCCGACCCAGGCGGTGTCCGACATGCAGCATATGTATCCGACCGAAAGCAATGTCAACAACGCGCGCAGCAATTATCCCTTCGCCGAGCTGACCGACGCCAACACCTACGCCTGGTACCGCTACGACCACTACAACCCGCCGCTGTACGCCGCGCCGTCCTCCGGTGCCGACGAGTACAGCAAGTACAACCAGAACACCTCGTTCGAGCCGCGCGACGACCACAAGGGCGAAGTGGCCCGGGCGATGTACTACATCCTGACGATGTACATGCAGTGCGATACGATGCCGGACAGCACCTGGTGGCAAGCGCAGAAGGATACGTTGTACAAATGGCACTGCACGCACGTCGCCACCGCGGCCGAGTCCACCCGCACCTCCAGGGTGGCGATGCACCAGCAGGGCCGGATCAACCCCTTCATTGCCGACAGCACGCTGATCCGCCGCTGCTACTTCCCGTCGATCCCCACCAACACCCAGGTCGGCATGGCGTCCACGGCGCTCACCAAGAACGAGGGCGACGGCACCTTCAACCTGACGGTCAACATCGCCAACCCCAGCGGGTCGAGCGCCACCACGGTGCAGGTGGTGCTGACCGGCGGCACCGGCTCGGCGGCCGACGTCAACAACTACACCACCCAGACGCTGACCTTCCCGGCCGGGTCGTCCTCCCCGCAGTCGGCGGCCGTCACCATCACCGACGACGCGCTGGTGGAGAACGTGGAGACCATCGTCTTCACGCTGCGCAACGTGTCCGGCGGCAGCAGCGCGGCGATCGGCGCCGACAGCGTTTTCACGCTGTCGATCATCGACAACGACCGCACCACGGTCGGCTTCAGCCCGGCGGCGATCAGCAAGACCGAGGGCAACGCGCCGTTCAACATCACGGTGGCCATCGCCAACCCCAGCGGCTCGGCCGCCACCACCGCGGACGTGGTGCTGGCCTCGGGCAGCGGCAGCGCGGCCGACATCAACGGCTACACCACGCAGACCGTGACCTTCCCGGCCGGGTCGTCGGCGTCGCAGAACGTGGCGATCACCATCACCGACGACGCGCTGGTCGAGGGCACCGAGACGCTGGTCTTCAAGCTGCGCAACGTGTCCGGCGGCAGCAGCGCCGCGGCCGGCGCCGACAGCGCTTTCACGCTGACGCTGTACGATAATGACGCCGCCTCGGGCACCACGTTCCTGTTCGAGCCGTTCGACTACACCGCGGGCGACAGCATCAACGGCATCCACAACTGGACGCTGCACAGCGGCACCACCAACCCGCTGCGGGTCGTGACGCCCGGCCTGACCTACGGCGGCTACAAGGGCAAAGCCGTCACCAACGCCTGCTCGCTGACCACCACTGGCGAGGACGCCAACCGGGCGTTCACGTCGCAGACCAGCGGCACGGTCTATGCCTCGTTCCTGGTCAGCGTCGATTCCGCGCAGACCACGGGCGATTACTTCTTCCACCTGTCGACCGCCACGCTCAACACCTCGTTCTTCGCCGGCCGCGTCTACGCCAGGCGCGACGCCTCGAACAACCTGGCGTTCGGACTGTCCAAGCTCAACGAGGCGGCGACCTACACGGCCTACGACTACGCCCGCCGCACCGTCTACGCGCTGGTGCTGAAGTACAAGATCGGCGCCGGGACCCAGGACGACTCGGTCAGCCTGTTCGTGATCAGCACCGCCATGCCGGGCAGCGAGCCGGCCACGCCGACCATCGGCCCGCTGGGCTTCGCCAGCACCGACCCGGCCTCGATCGGCACCGTGGCGCTGCGCCAGGGCGCGGCGGCCAACGCGCCGGTGCTGAAGCTGGACGACATCAAGATCGGCTCGGCCTGGAGCAGCGCGCCGCTGGCGGTGGCGCTCTCCAGCTTCGGCTGCGCGGCGGGCAACGGCGCGATCGAGCTGCGCTGGCGCACCGAGAGCGAGACGAATTCCTACCGCTGGATCATCGAGCGCGCCGGGCGAGAGGAAGGTCCTTACGCCAAGCAAGCCGAGCTCGCGGCCGCGGGCAACAGCGGACAACCCCGGGATTATCAGTGGAGCGACCACGCCATCAGCGGCGGCAACACCTATTATTACCGCCTGGGCCAGCAGGACCTGTCGGGCGCAGTCGGCTATTTCGGCCCGGTCAGCGCGACCGCGCCGCTGGCGCCGTCCGCGGTGGGGCTGCAGGCCTGCCCCAATCCGTTCAGCGCCGCGACGACGATCAGGTACCAGCTCGCCGGGCCGCATAAGGTCGACCTGCGGATCTACAACGCGGCGGGACAGCTGGTGCGCACCATCGCCGACGCGCCGGGCAACGCCGGCGGCAACAGCGCCGAGTGGGACGGCCGGGATGGGCGGGGCCGCGCCGCCGTGCCGGGCGTCTATTTCTACCGGCTGGCCGCCGGCACGACCTCGCAACTTGGCCGGGTGGTGCTGGTCCGGTAACGCCGCGCCCTACGCGGCGGGGAGGAATGCGATGAATATCCGAGTACGAATGAGCATGGCCGCGGTCGTGCTGCTGGCGGCGTCCCTGGCCACGGCGGCGACCTACAGCTGGAACCGCACCGCCAACAACTCGTGGGCCACGTCCACCAACTGGACGCCGACCCGCGGCACGCCGGCGGTGACCGACACGCTGCGCTTCGCCAACGGCTCGCTGGACACCATCACCGACCTGCCGACGCAGACCGTGTCGCGGGTGGTGGTCGCCGGCGGCACCACGGCGCGACTGATGACCTCGGGCGGCAGCCACACGCTGACCATCAGCGGCTCGCTGCAGGTCGATGCCGGCTCGTCGTTCGACCCCAGCGCCACCAACCAGGCCAACACCGTGCTGATCACGCTGGCCGCCGGCGCGGCCGGCACCATCGACGGCTCGATGCTGTTCCAGGGCGCCAACCACAAGCTGGACGCGGCCACTGCCGGGGCCATCCATTTCCGCAGCGGCTCAAGCTGCATCCAGGACACCATGGTCGGCGGCAACCTGTTCACCAACGCCGGCACCGCCAACGCCGTGTACTTCGACAGCGGGTCGGTGTTCAACTTCCAATGCAACCAGGGCGCCAACCCGTTCGGCCTGGGCCAGCCCAGCAGCAAGGTCGTGTTCTCGCACGGCTCGCTCTACCGCCATCTCAAGAACGTCCTGCCGTCCTTCTCCGGGCGCGCGTACGCCGATTTCGAGATGAACTGCCCCGGCGCGAATTTCAGCGCCACCGGCGGCGCGGCCTGCGCCATCGACACCCTGCGGATCGTGGCGGGCAGGCTGAAGCTCAACCTGACGCGGCGCGTCAGCGTCCTGGGCAACATCGTCTGCGGCGGCGGCGCCAGCGATTCGTTGATCTTCAATCCGGCCGGCGTCTGTTCGCTGGTGCTGGGCGGGGCCGCGGTCCAGGCCATCCGCGGCGCCTCGCCCCTCTTCCTGGCGGGCGGCGAGGACCTTTTTGTCAACAATCCATCGGGCGTGCTGCTGCAGCGGCCCCTGACCGTCAACCGCGCGCTGTACCTGCAGAGCGGCACCGTGACCACGGGCAACGACACGTTAACCGTGGCCAGCGACAGCGCGGTGGTGCGCGGCAGCGGCTACGTGATCGGCAACCTCAGCCTGCACGTGGCGACCGGGAATCCCAGCAAAATCTTCACCGTGGGCACCGCCGACGGCTATTCACCGGCGCAAGTCGATTTCAACACAGTTTCCACGGCCGGCCTGCTCAACCTACGGTGCGTCGATGGTCCGCACCCGAACATCCCGACACCGGACAGTTGTTTGCAGCGGTACTGGTCATGCACCAACCGAGGCGTTGCGTTTACCGATTACAACGCGACCTTCACCTATCTGGCAGCGGATTTTACCGGGCGTTTCACCGAGGCGGCGGACGAGTCGGGAATGCTGCCGGCCAAGTACGACGGGAGCTGGTCATTCCCGGCGGTGGGGACCCGCTCACCGGGTGGACCGGCCGATGGCGGCAGTATCCAGGTGAGCAATGTGACCGCCTTCTCCGATTACGTCATCGTCAAGAACGGTCCGATGGCGGTGCAGTTGTCTATGTTCACGGCCGTCGCCAGGGATGGTTCCGTGTTGTTGCGCTGGCGCACCGAGAGCGAGCGTCAGACCTATCAATGGATCATTCAGCGCTCGGACCGAGAATCGGGCGGGTCCGCCGAGGCCGGCCGGGTCGCGGCGCAGGGTTCGTCCAGCAGCCCGCATGACTATACGTGGTCCGACAATATTACCGCGCAGGGGCAGGCATATTGGTACCGCCTAGCTGAGGTCGATCTCGACGGGAGCGTGTCGTACTTCGGCCCCGTATCGTGCGGAGCTGTCGGTACGAGCGTTGCCGCGGCGCTGACCGTGACCAACGCGCCCAATCCGTTCGTGCGGTCGACCACGATCAGCTTCCAGGCGCCGCGCGCGGTACGGGCATCCCTGCGGATCTACAACGCGACGGGACAGCTGGTGAGGACGCTGGACGGCGGCAGCGGCGCGGGCCTGCGCCGCGTGCCGTGGGACGGCAAGGACGACAGCGGCCGGGCGCTGGCCAGCGGCGTCTACCTCTGCCGGATCGACGCCGGCGGCAGCAGGATACTGCGGAAAATGCTGATGATGAAGTGAACAGCGGTGCAATACGATAAAGGGCCGGCCAGCGATGGCCGGCTTTTCCGCTGGCGTGAAATCCCGCTTGACTTCTCGCCGGGAACGTGATTAAATAAGACAACAGCAGGCGCGGCGCAACGACCGCGCCTCTTCATTATCGCCATGAAACAACGACCCGACAACTGGAACCGGATCTACTCGCGCGTGCTGGAGGCCGAACGGGACTTCGGCATGCTGCGGCGCGGCGATCGCGTCCTGCTGGGCATCTCCGGCGGCAGCGACAGCCTGGTGCTGCTGGACCTGCTGGCGTACCAGCGCCAGGCGCTGTCGCGAAGGCTCGGCATCACGGTGACCGCGGCCCACGTGCCGGGGCGCTACCGCGGCCGGCCGATCGCGCCGGCCGCGCGGTTGGCAACGCTGTGCCGCGAGCGAGATATCCCGTTGGTGGTCGCCGGCCAGGAGCTGCGCGACGACACTTTCCTCGATTGCTTTTCCTGCGCGCGGGCCCGGCGGCGGATCCTGTTCGACCTGGCGATGCGGCAGGGGTGCGGCACGCTGGCGCTGGGCCACAATGCCGACGACCTGGCCGAGACCGCGCTGCTCAACATCCTCTACGCGGGGCATTTCGCGGCGCTGCTGCCGCGGCAGCAATTGCTGAAG
>DATJQG010000148.1:0-3053 GCA_035506015.1 Candidatus Edwardsiibacteriota bacterium | reverse complement strand
GCGCCGCCGGCCAGCGCCAGCAGCAGCGCCGCGCAGGACATCGTCATTCTGGTGGTATTTCTCATCGCGATACCGATATTATTAGGATGGAACGTCGTATTTAAATATCTATGAAATAGCAATCTTATGCGCCCTGCTTGCCGTACATCTTCTCCATGGTGTCGCCGTGGTAGTACTTGTGGATGTGGTCCTTGCTGATCCGCTTCAGCTCCTTGACCGGCAGCAGCGACAGCAGCTTCCAGCCCAGCGCCAGCGTCTCCTCGATGCCGCGGTCGGCGCCGCCCTGGTTGATCATCTCCTGCTCGAAGCGCTCGGCGAACTTCAGGTACCTGCGGTCGACCTCGGTCAGCGCCTCCTCGCCGATGATGGCCACCAGCTTGCGCAGGTCGCGGCCGGTGGCGTAGGCGGCGTACAGCTGGTTGGCCCACTCGCGGTGGTCCTTGCGGGTGCGGCCCTCGCCGATGCCGTTGTTCATCAGCCGCGACAGCGACGGCAGCGGGTCCAGCGGCGGGAAGCAGCCGATGCGGTGCAGCTGGCGGGACAGCACCAGCTGGCCCTCGGTGATGTAGCCGGTGAGGTCGGCGATGGGATGGGTGATGTCGTCGTCCGGCATGGTCAGGATCGGGATCTGGGTGATCGAGCCCTTGCGGCCGTGGATCCGGCCGGCCCGCTCGTAGATCTGCGCCAGGTCGGTGTACATGTAGCCGGGGTAGCCGCGCCGGCCCGGGATCTCCTCGCGGGCCGTGCCCACCTCGCGCAGCGCCTCGCAGTAGTTGGTCATGTCGGTCAGGATCACCAGCACCTGCATGCCGTGGTCGTAGGCCAGGTGCTCGGCGCAGGTCAGGGCGCAGCGCGGGGTCAGGATCCGCTCGATGGTGGGGTCGTCGGCCTTGTTCATGAACACCACGGTCTTGGCCAGCGCCCCCGATTTCTCGAACTCGTTGATGAAGTAGGCGGCCTCGCGGCTGGTGATGCCCATGGCCGCGAACACCACGGCGAATTGCTCCTGCTCGCCCAGCACCCGGGCCTGGCGGACGATCTGGGCCGCCATCTCGTTGGCCGGCAGCCCGGCGCCCGAGAAGATCGGCAGCTTCTGGCCGCGCACCAGCGTGGCGAAGCCGTCGATGGTGGAGATGCCCGTCTGGATGAACTCCTCGGGCTTGGCCCGCGAGGTGGGGTTCATCGGCTCGCCGATGATCGCCAGCCGCTTCTCCGGGACGATGGGCGGCAGGCCGTCGATCGGCTCGCCCAGCCCGTTGAAGCGCCGCCCGATCATGTCGCGCGACACCGGGATGCGCGCCACGTCCTCCTTCAGGGTGACCGAGCTCTTGGCCAGGTCCAGGCCGCGGGTCTCCTCGAACACCTGGATCACGGCGTACTTCTCCGAGACCTCGATGGTCTGGCCGCCCTTGGTCGACCCGTCGGGCAGCTCGATCTCGACGATGGCGCCGTAGGACAGGCCCTTGGCGTTGTCCACGAACAGCAGCGGGCCGGAGACGTAGGAGATGCTCTGGTACTTCTTGGTGGTCAGGTCCATGTATGTCGCTCCGAATTAATATTCGCGGTGCGGCTGGTCGGCCGCGGTCACTCGTCGAGGCCCTGGGCCGGCGTCTCCTCGACCTCCGGTTCGGCGGCCGCGGCGCGCTTGGCGGATTTCTTGCGGGCAGCCTTCGGCTTGGCCTCCGCCGTGAGCTCCTCGGCCGGCTGCGGAACGGCGGCCGCCCGCGGCTGCAGGTTGTCCAGCGCCTTGAGGATCCGGTCCAGCTTGACGCTGATCGCGGCCAGCTCCTGGGCGAACTGGGGCACCGCCGGCCGCGGCTCGATCCGCTCGTTGCGGAAATCGCGGGGCTTGCGCTCGTTGCCGTAGTCGGAGGTGCGGATTCGCTGGTGCCAGGCCTGGGGCTGGGCGTCGTGGTCCTGGCGCTGGAAGCAGTCGCGGCAGAACACCGGGCGCTCTCCGCTGGGCTTGAACGGCACCTCGCACTCCTTGCCGCAGTTGGCGCAGGTGGCGCGGAACAGCTGGCGGTCGAAGCCGGGCTTGTTGAAGCGCGGCTTGTCGAATTGCGGCCGGTCGAAATCGCGGCCCTCGGGCCGGCGGAATCCGCCGGCGCCGGCGCCGAAGCGCTTGGGGCCGCGGCCGTCGGGCTTGCCGAACGGTTTCTTGCCGAATTTCCGGTCCTTGTTGAACGGCGTCAATCGATACCTGCTTTCCTTGTAGCTGCTCAAGCCGCTTGTTGCGGGCCTGTTGCGAGCTGTTTTTGATCTCGGTCCTCGAACACTTGTGCGACCGTTTCCCTGCTGAGAACCATGAACGTGAAAATACTGAGGATCGTGCCCCATGGAACATGCATACAATTGATCGCGGCGATCACCGTGCAGAACATTTTAGAACGGCGTTGCTCCAAGCACTGCGCCGCGCGCCACTGGAGGAGACCGAAAATGATGCATCCAGCAAAGATCCCGAACCCGATCAATCCGAACATCCATCCGAAACCAGCGGGCGGGCCATTCTTGCTGTCGGCAGCCCCGATCGCGCCGACCATTAGCCCCATAAACATGTACAACAGCCCAATCAGCGACATGAAACCACTGACGCCGGCTGAGACCTTGTACCCGATGGACAACAGGCGCAAGTGCTCGGCATCGAGGATCGATTGCTTCAGTTGCTCGTCGCTGATGGCCGATCCTCCTCAGCCGTCGGCGTTCATCTGCTTGACCATCTCGGCCAGCACTTCGTCGGCCTTGTCGGTGGGCACCTGGCAGGTGCCGACCTTGGGGTGGCCGCCGCCGCCATACTTCAGCATCAGCGAGCCGACATTGGTCTTGGAGGTGCGGTTGAGGATGCTGTGGCCGACCGCGAACACCACGTTCTGCTTCTTGACGCCCATCATCACGCGGATCGAGATGTTGATGTTGGGGAACATGCCGTACTCCACGAAGCGGTTGCCGGTGGCGATGTTCTCCACCTTGCGCAGGTCGATCACCAGCGCGTTGCCGTGCTGCCTGGCGTTGTTCTTGATCATCTCCTTGTACAGCCACTCCGACTCGCGGTA
>DATJQG010000147.1:0-8746 GCA_035506015.1 Candidatus Edwardsiibacteriota bacterium | reverse complement strand
CTGCGCTACGCCATGGCCCCGGCCGCTGGCAAGCTCGACGCCGCGCGGTTCTGGGACTACCAGCCCGAGGAGTCGGATTATCTCGTGACCGGCATGCCGATCGACGAGCTGACGTCGCTGCTGGCGGGTTTCGGCCATGTCGAGCTGGTGGGCAAGGCGTTCGGCGTGCTCAAGTTCAAACTCCAGATCGAAAAGCGGAAAGCGAAAATCGTTGACGTTGCGTTGCCGCGGCGCGAGAAGAGCACCGGCCCGGGACACCGGGATTTCGAGATCGAGTACGATCAAAACCTGCCGGTCGAGGACGATCTCCAACGCCGGGACTTCACCATCAACGCCATCGCGGTCCGAATATCGGGTGGCGCATATCGAATAGCGAAGCCCGAGCTGGTCGATCCCTGCGGCGGGGTGCGGGACATCAGGGACAACTTGATCCGGATGGCCGGCCCGAAGTCCTTCGCGGAGGACCCGCTGCGGATGCTGCGGGCCTGCCAGTTCGCGGCGCGGTTCGAGTACGCGGTCGAGCGCGGCACGTTCGGCGCCATCGAAAAAAACGCCAGACTGATCGCCACGGTCCCGCCCGAGCGGGTGCAACAGGAACTGAACAAGCTCCTGACGAAGGCGGCGCAGCCGTCGATCGGTTTTTGGCTGATGCAGCGCAGCGGCCTGCTCCGGCACATCCTGCCTGAGCTGGCGCAGGGCGCGGGCGTCAGCCAGCCCGGCGACTTCCACCGCTACGACGTGTTCGAACACGGCATCAGGACCGCGGACTTCGTCCCGCGGGACAAGGGGCTGGAGCTGCGGCTGGCCGGGCTGCTGCACGACGTCGCCAAGCCGAAGTGCCGGGAGATGGGCGAAGGCCGCATCCATTTCTACGGGCACGACAAGGAGGGCGAGGTCCTGGTCCGCGCCGCGCTGGAACGGCTGAAATATCCCAAGCAAACCATCAGTGCGGTAGCGCAGCTGGTGCGGATGCACATGTTCGCCTATCCCGAGACCGAGAAGGGCCTGCGGCGGCTGATCGCCAAGACCGGCGCGGCCGGCCTGTACGACCTGATCGACCTGCGGCGGGCGGACATTTTGGCCCAGGGCAATGCCGGAGCCGAAGCAACGAAGTTGCTGGACACGTTCGAGCAATTGGCGACCGAGCAGATCGGCAACAACCCGCCGTTCTCGCTGAAGGACCTGGCCGTCGACGGCGACGACCTGCGGCGCGAGTTCGGTTTGAAGGCCGGCCCGCGGATCGGTGAACTGCTGGAGCACCTGCTGGACCACGTGCTGGAGCACCCGGCGAAGAACACGCGGGAGATCCTGCTGGACGAGGCCGCGCAGTGGCTGGCCAGGCGCTGACGCGCGCGCCGAAGACGCCGCCTTGACGCTCGCTCGAATATTTGTTATAATATAATGTTATCCTAAATCTCGCGAGGATGGCGGAACTGGCAGACGCGCCAGACTTAGGATCTGGTGCCGCAAGGCATGGGGGTTCAACTCCCCCTCCTCGCACCAAACCATCGATCACAAACGATCGATGGAATTAGTATTTCTGAATTATTAATTACGAATTGATGCATAGGAGCCCCATTGAAGGTCGAGATCAAGGAACCAAAGTCATGGCAGCGGGTGTTCGAGATCGAGGTGCCCGGCCAGCAGGTCAAGGCGGCGATCGAGGAGCTGTTCCGCGAGTATAGCAAAAAAGCCAAGCTGCCGGGCTTCCGCCAGGGCAAGGTGCCGCGCTCGCTGCTGGAGTCGCGCTTCGGGCAGGGCATCGAGGCCGAGGCCATCGAGCAGCTGGTGCCCGACAGCTACGAGCGGGCACTGGCCGACCATAAGCTGGTGCCGGTCAACCGCGCGGTGATCTCGGACCTGGACCTGTCGCCGGACAAGGACCTGAAGTTCACGGCCACCTTCGAGATCCTGCCATCGGTCGCCATCAAGCGATACAAGGGCGTCAAGGCCACCAAACGCGTCGCCAAGATCACGGACAAGGAGGTCGACCGCGAGCTGGACTACCTGCGCAACATCTACGCCGAGCACAGCGCCGTCGAGCGCCCGGCCCAGCTCACCGACAAGCTGACGGTGGATTACATCCCGCAGTCGGGGCTGGACCAGCCGGAGAAGTTCAAGGGCGAGAACTACGTGCTGGAGCTGGGCGCGGCCCAGGTGCTGCCCGAGTTCAACCAGCAGCTGCAGGGCGCCAAGGCCGGCGACGTGCGGCAGATCCCGGTGAGCTACGCCGCCGATTACTCGGTCAAGGAGCTGGCCGGCAAGACCGTCACCTTCCAGGTCACCGTCAAATCGGTGCAGGAGAAGAAGCTGCCGGAGCTCAACGACGAGTTCGCGACCAAGGTCAGCGAGTACCAGACCGCCCAGGAGCTGCGGGACAAGATCAAGGCCGGGATGGAGGCCCGGGCCGAGGACGAGGCGATGGAGGGCGTGCGGCTGCAGGTGCTGGACGCGCTGATCAAGGACAACCCGCTGGAGCTGCCCGAGTCGCTGGTCAGCGAGGAGCTGGCCGCGATGGTGGCCGAGGCCAAAAAGCGGCTGCACATGCAGCACCACCAGGGCGCCAAGGGCGAGTGCCCGGCCTGCGAGCAGGAGGAGCCCAAGCTGCGCGACCAGTACCGGCCGGCGGCCGAGTGGAAGATCAAGGAGGAGCTGCTGCTGTCGGAGATCGTCAAGCAGGAGAAGGTCGAGGTCTCGGACGCCGAGCTGGACGAGGCCGTCGGCGAGTGGTCGCGCTACAACCGCCAGGACCCGGCCAAGCTGCGCGAGGCCTTCGCCAAGAACCCCGACCGCCGCGACGATTTCCGCTCGCGCATCGCCATCGGCAAGGCCCGCAAGCAGCTGGGCGAGTGGGCCGAGGCCGCGGTCGAGCTGGTCGACATGAAATAGACGCCACATTCGAAATCATAAATTGGGTGAAGCAACATGAGCCTTGTACCGATCGTGGTCGAGCAGAGCGGGCGCGGGGAGCGGGCCTACGACATCTACTCACGGCTGCTGAAGGACCGCATCATCTTCATCGGATCGCCGGTGGACGACGTCATCGCCAACCTGATCATCGCGCAGATGCTGTTCCTGGAGGCCGAGGACCCGGAGAAGGACATCTTCCTGTACATCAACTCGCCAGGCGGCTCGGTCAGCTCGGGGCTGGCGATCTACGACACCATCCAGTACATCAAGTCCGACGTGGTCACCATCTGCATGGGGATGGCGGCCTCGCTGGGCGCCCTGCTTTTAGCCTGCGGCACCAAGGGCAAGCGGTTCTGCCTGCCCAACGCCCGGGTGATGATCCACCAGCCGCTGGGCGGCGTGCAGGGCCAGGCCACGGACATCGAGATCCACGCCAAGGAGATCCTGCTGATCAAGGAAAAGCTCAACCAGATCCTGTCGCACCACACCGGCCAGCCGGTCACCAAGATCGCGGCCGACACCGACCGCAACTTCTGGATGTCGGCCCAGGAGGCCAAGGAGTACGGCATCATCGACGACATCATGGTGACGCGGCGGGCGCTGCCAGTCAAGGCCAAGGCCGAGAAATAGTTGACAATCCGGAGGGAAAACTGATATAATTCGCGTTCTCGGAACGGCCGTGAGGCCACGGTAGCATTATTGTGGAGCACCCCGATGAAATCGGGGGTGTCGGCAGTTTAAATGATCTCGGAAATAAGCCACGGTAGCTCAGTTGGTAGAGCAGGGGACTGAAAATCCCCGTGTCGGCAGTTCAACTCTGTCCCGTGGCACCAGGATACGAAAGCCAAGCAGCATGCTTGGCTTTTTGTCACACCCTGCAGGTACGATCATCGCCATGCATGAAATGAAGGAAGACGCCATGGGTTGGTCGGTCTACGTCCTGCAGAGCCTCGAGGACGGCAGATTCTACATCGGCAGCACGTCCGACATCGCGAAACGGCTGGTCAAGCACAACACCGGCGGTGTCGATGCCACGAAGCACCGCAGGCCGCTGTTGCTGCGTCATTGCGAGGAGCTGCAGGACAAAAAGAGCGCTCTGGACCGGGAGCGATACCTGAAATCGCTGAAAAGCCACAGGGCCATCGAGGGTTTGATCGGCGGAGTCGGCCGAGCACCCCGATGAATCGGGGGTGCCGGCAGTTCAACCCTGTCCCAACCCGTCCGCAGGCGGGGTACCATCGGCATCAAGGACCAGGCGATCGCCTGGTCCTTGCCATTGTTCGGCTTGTACTGGGAGGGGCTGGGGAGCGAAATAAATGCCTTTTTAACGTTGACATCCACAGGACTAAATAGTATAATAAAAATCCGTTCGAACATCCCTAAGCTTCAAGGTTTTCAATCGTTTAACTTACAACGACAGGAGCGATGACAATGAAGAAACTGACCCTGATCGCGGCGGTGCTGCTGGCGTTCGCGCTGTGCGCCTTCGCGCAGGACGAGACCTCGCCCGAGGGTTCGGCCACCGTCTCCAGCAACGACGCCGCCAAGGCGTTCGGCGCCAACCTGATGGGCGGCCTGGGCATCACCACCATCGACGGCAAGCTCTACTATCGCGTCCAGCTGCAACCGGACCTGGGCTTCGGCAAGTTCGGGGTGGGCGTGGACGCCGACCTGCTGTTCAACGACAAGGGCATCCGCAAGGAGGACTGGCAACCGGCCCGCCGCTGGGTGCGGATCATCCGTTACGTGCGCTGGGGCCAGAAGCACGACAACATCTACGCCCGGGTCGGGGCGCTGGACGCCGCAACGCTGGGCCACGGCTTCCTGATGAACCGCTTCAGCAACCGGGTGGACGACGTCGACCGCAAGGCCGGGATGGAGTTCGACCTGGACCTCGGCCGGTTCGGCTTCGAGAGCGTGGTCTCCAACTTCGGCCGGCCCGAGATCTACGGCGGGCGCGGCTACGTGCGGCCGCTCAAGACCACCGAGATCCCGATCATCAAGAACTTCGAGATCGGGGCCACCGTGGTCAGCGACGCCGATCCCGACCAAAGCAAGGCCACCAAGGACGCGGTGACGGCCTACGGCTTCGACCTGGGCCAGCCGCTGATCAACAGCAGCCTGATGTACACCGCGCTGTACTACGACTTCGGCAAGATCGACAAGAACGGCTCGGGCAGCGCGGTCGGCGTGACCGGCACCATCCACCTGCCGGGCGGCATCGTGGACGTGGGCGCCAAGCTGGAGCAGCGGTTCATGGGCAAGAAGTTCGTCGCCCAGTACTTCGACCGCTTCTACGAGCTGGAGCGCTACCGGCTGCTGACCACGCCGCTGGGCACGTCCTACCCGATCTACAAGTACGACGGCATGCCCAACGAGGCCCGCAACGGCACCTTCGGCGAGCTCTCGGCCACGGTGCTGGGCAAGCTGGACATCACCGGCAACTACCAGTACACCTACAAGATCCCCAAGAGCGGCATCCTGCACTTCGAGACCGACCTCAGCAAGGTGGTCCCCAAGGTGGAGCTGCGCGCGGCTTACGACCACAAGGGCATCGGCGATTTCAAGGACATCGGCAAGCACGACGAGAACGTGCTGACCACGGTCGAGGGCGGGTACATGGTCTATCCCCACGTGATGCTCTACATCACCTACCTGCGCACCTACGAGTGGCGCACCATGGACAAGGATAACAACCCGCTGCCCGAGCCGGGCTACCAGGTGGTCGAAAAATTCTCGCCGCGGGTGGCGGTCAAGTTCAGCTTCTGATCCCGCCGGCCCCGCACCAACGCTGATCGCCACCGGCCCGTGGAGATCCGTCCCGCTTTGTCGATCGACCCCAGGCTGTCCCGGCATGTCGGCCCGCTGCTGGACAGCCTGGTGGATTTCGTGTTCCCGCCGTTCTGCGCGGCCTGCCGCCGGCGGATGCCGGGCCGGGAACGGGGGGCCATCTGCCCGGACTGCTGGCAGGCCTACCGGCGCTGGCCCGAGGGCTCCTGCCAGCGCTGCGGCCAACCACTGCCGGAGGCGCCCCTGCCGAAGGACCTGGCCGCGAACCAGGACGAAGTCCTGTGCCAGCGCTGCCGGATCCCCGGATGGAGCTGCGCCGCTGTCCGCACGCCGGGGCCGTTCGAGAAACCGGTGGCCGACGCCGTGCACCTGCTGAAGTACTCCGACCGGCGCGCGGTGGCCGCCACGCTGGCCGGGCTGATGGCCGCGGCGGCCGGCGCCGACCCGCGGTACCGGCGCGCCGACCTGGTGCTGGCCGTGCCGCTGCACGGCGCCCGGCAGCGGGAGCGGGGCTACAACCAGGCGCAGCTGCTGGCGGCCGAGGTGGGGCGGATCATGGGGAAACCCTGCCCGGAGCGCGTGCTGGCCCGCATCAGGCACACCGGCTCGCAGACCAAGCTGGACCGGGAGCAGCGGCAGGACAACGTCAGGGACATCTTCGCCGTGCGGCGGCCGGCCCGGGTGCAGGGCGCGACCGTGATCCTGGTCGACGACGTGCTGACCACAGGGGCCACCATCGGCTCCTGTGGTCAGGCGCTTTTGCGGGCCGGCGCCGCGCAGGTGCTGGCGCTGACCGCGGCCGCCGCGCCGCTGGCCTAACGGGCAACGATACCGACCTACAACGAGGGAAGGACATGAAAGAGATCTCGATCCTGCAGCGGCACCGGGCGTCCTACGCGCCCAAGCTGCCGCCGGTCTTCCTGCACTACGGGCCGTTCGTGGCCGCGCGCGAGTGCCCCGGGACCATCGCGGCCCAGCCGGTGCCGGCGGTCAAGCAACGGTTCCCCCGCGGCTGCGACCTGCCGTGCCTGTGCTTCGAGCAGGAGGAGCGGCGCCAGCTGCCGCCGATCAAGGTCGGCGTGGTGCTGTCGGGCGGGCAGGCGCCGGGCGGCCACAACGTCATCGCCGGGATCTTCGACGCCATCCGGGCCGCCAACCGCGGCAGTCAGCTGTACGGCTTCCTGGGCGGCCCCAGCGGCCTGGTCAACAACAAGCACCGGCTGCTGGGCGCGGAGGAGATCGACGCCTACCGCAACACCGGCGGCTTCGACATGATCCAGTCCGGCCGCACCAAGCTGGAGCAGGAGGACCAGTTCCAGCAGGCGGCCGCCAACTGCCAAGCCCTGGGCATCGGCGCGGTGGTGGTGATCGGCGGCGACGACTCCAACACCAACGCCGCGTCGCTGGCCGAGCATTTCCTGGCCAACCGCGTCCCGGTGCAGGTGATCGGGGTGCCCAAGACCATCGACGGCGACCTCAAGAACGACCGGATCGAGGCCTCGTTCGGGTTCGACACCGCCACCAAGGTCTACGCCGAGCTGCTGGGCAACATCCAGCGCGACGCCGACTCGGCCCGCAAATACTGGCACTTCATCCGGGTGATGGGCCGCTCGGCCTCGCACATCGCGCTGGAGTGCGCGCTGCAGTGCCATCCCAACCTGACCATCATCTCCGAGGAGGTGGCGGCCAAGGGGCTGACCCTGAAGCAGATCGTGGAGCAGTGCGCCGCGGCGGTCCGCGACCGCGCCCAGCGCGGCATGAACTACGGCGTGATGGTGATCCCCGAGGGCCTGATCGAGTTCATCCCCGAGATCAAGAAGCTGCTGGCCGAGCTCAACGACATCCTGGCCCAGCACGAGGAATACTTCAAGACCCTGCTGACCACCAACGACAAGTTCCAGTACATCAGCACCCGGCTGTCGCCGGAGTCGTCCCAGGTCTTCAACTCGCTGCCCAGCGCCACCCGCTGGCAGCTGATCATGGACCGCGACCCCCACGGCAACGTCCAGGTCAGCCTGATCGAGACCGAGAAGCTGCTGATCGACATGGTGGGCGAGCTGCTGGCCGAGTGGAAGGCCGAGGGCACGTACGCCGGCAAGTTCGCCTCCCAGTCCCATTTCTTCGGCTACGAGGGGCGCTGCGCCGCGCCCTCCAACTTCGACGCCGACTATTGCTACAGCCTGGGGTACACCGCGGCGGCGCTGGCCCTGGCCGGCCGCACCGGCTACATGGCGCAGGTCCGCAACCTGGCCGAGCCGGCCGCCAACTGGGAGGCCGGCGGCGTGCCGCTGGCCTCGATGATGGCCATCGAGCGGCGCCACGGCAAGGACGTGGCGGTGATCCGCAAGGCCCTGGTCGACACCGCGGGCAAGCCCTTCCTGACCTTCGCGGCGCGGCGCGAGGGCTGGGCCCGGGAGAACGACTACCAGTACCCCGGCCCGATCCAGTACTTCGGCCCGGCCGAGGTCAGCGACCGGGTCAACGTGACGCTGGTGCTGGAGAAGGGCGAGACCATCGTCGAGATCATCAACCACGTCAAGGTGCTCAAGGAGTCGCGCTTCTTCTCGGAGCTGACGCCCGGCGCGCTGACCAAGCTCTGCTCGATGGTGCAGCGGATGCCGATCAAGCCGGGGCAGATCGTGATCCGCAAGGGCGACATCGGCCACTGCTTCTACATCATCGTCGACGGCGAGCTGGACGTGATCAGCGGCAGCGGCAAGGTGATCACCACGCTGCGCCAGGGCGACCCCTTCGGCGAGATCGCGCTGCTGGAGGACGTGCCGCGCACCGCCGACGTGGTGGCCAGGAGCGACGGCCACCTGCTGTTCATCAACACGCCGGATTTCAAGGACCTGCTGTCCGAGAACACCGGGCTGCTGGAGCAGCTGGAACAGCTGGGCAAGCAGCGGCTGGAAGAGCTGGAGGCCAAGGGCGGGGAGTGAGGCCGGGGTGACGCGCGGACATCAGCATCGGATCAAGGTCCACACAATACATAGACAGGAGGATCGCCATGCCACTGGTCGGAACACGCGAGATGTTCAAGCAG
>DATJQG010000146.1:0-2407 GCA_035506015.1 Candidatus Edwardsiibacteriota bacterium | reverse complement strand
AGGGGCATCATGGTGGGCTACGCCTTCGAGGGCGGCCACCCGGCGCTGTCCGGCACCCACCAGGTGGGGCTGGGGTACTGGTGGTAACGCCATGAAAAAGATACTCGCAATCGTTGCGATGATGGCGGGGGTCTGCGTCTGCCGCCCCGGGCCGGCCGCGGCCCAGCAGGCCGAGTTCTTCCAGGAGCCGGACACCACCACCATCGTCTCGCAGGCCAAGATCGACCTCAACACCGCCAGCATCGACCAGATCGCGGCGCTGCCGGGGATGGCGCCGGCGCTGGCCGGGCGGATCCACCAGTACCGCTTTGAGCACGGCGCGTTCACCAGCATCTACCAGCTGATGGCGGTGCCGGGGCTGACCGCGACGGACCTCAAGCGGCTGAAGGCCCAGGTCAAGATCGTGCCGCCGCCCGCCGCCACCGAGATCAACAAGTTCATCGCCGACCTCCAGGACCGGCTGGCCTCCGAGGAGAACCCCGGCCTGGGCGCGCTGAACGAGATCGAGGACTACCTGCTGCACCCGATGGACATCAACGGCGCCACCGTCGACCAGCTGCTGCTGCTGCAGAACGTGTCGCTGGTCGACGCCGCGGCGGTGACCCGCCACATCGGGACCCAGGGCGCCATCAAGGACTGGCGCACCCTGCAGCGCAACGTCAAGAACCTCTCGCATTTCGGCTTCACCAGCATGCGCAACTACGTCTCGGTCGACCAGAAGTCGGACCAGCTCTACGTGGACGGCAACTACCGGCTGCGGCTGGAGCGGAGCGACCGGATCGACGACGGCGGCGAGAACGATTTCCGGATGCAGCTCTCGTCGCTGCAGAGCGCGCTGAACAACTACGTGCCGGGGTCGGCCCCCTACGATACGATGACCACGGCCAAGATCCTGGGCTCCGCAGGCTGGACCGCGCCCGAGATCGCCCGGCTGAAGGCCCAGGTCACCGCCGAGCGCGACCAGCTGACCAACCCGTCGAACTACGGCTCGATGTCGCAGCGGCTGATCTGCAATCTGGGCAACCATTACCGCGTGGGCTTCGCCAGCCAGAAGGACGCCTACGAGAACAAGGCCACCAACAAGGGTTACATCGGGATGTACAACGTGGGGCCGCTCGACAAGCTGTTCATCGGCAACTACCGGCTGACCGTGGCCCAGGGGCTGGTGATGGACAACACCGATGAGACCATGATCCGCCGCACCCAACGGGGCGCCGGCCTGTTCGGCGACGTCACGCCCAGCTACGAGTACGCCTTCCGCGGGCTGGCGGCCCAGGCTTCGCTGTGGCGGCTGACGCCGATCGTGTTCTACTCCGACAATCTGCGCGACGGCGTCCTCAACCGCGACGGCAGCGTCAATTCGTACTTCACCGTGGCGCCGCGCTACTCGTGGTACCGGGACGCCTTCCGCGAGCAGACCGCCGGGGCCAACATCGGCTGGGACCTGTCGGGCTTCTCCGGGCTGCCTTACGGCACCAAGCTGGGCGTCACCGGGTTCCAGAGCCATTACGACAAGCCGATCCAGCCGCTGGCCGCGGAGCTGGACCTGCCGCTCGACAAGAACGAGCTCAACGACCCCAACTACATCCGCCAATGGTCCGGCCAGACCCGGCGGGTGTGGGGCGCCGATTTCCGCACCGTCTACGAGAACCTGTCGCTGGAGTCCGAGGTCGGCAAGCTGTCGGGCGGGGGCTGGGCCTCGCTGTGGCAGGCGCGGCTGCAGTACGAGACCGTCTACTTCATCGTGCAGCACCGTTCCTACGACGTCGACTACGACAACCCCTTCAACCGCGGGTTCTCGGAGCAGGCCAAGTTCGACAATACGCTGCTGGACAAGGATTACCGCCTGCTGGACCCCACCTACACCCAGATGACCAACACCCCGCAGCCCAAGGCCGAGCGCGGCACCTACCTCGAGACCCGCTGGCAGATCACCCGCCAGCTGACCCTGACCCGCGGCTACCTCGATTTCTGGCAGAACGCGGGGTGGGGGCTGAACAATTTCCGCTGCCAGGCCGAGCTGGAATACCGTCCGGTGTTCCCGGTGCATATCCGCCTCAAGCAGAAGTGGCAGGTCAAGAACCTGCCCAAGTCGGCCGACCCCACGCAGTCGCGGACCTACGAGACCACGCTGCGCACCTACTGCACGCTGAGCGCGAGGGACTTCTTCAACGTCGAGTTCCGCTACGGCGAGGTGCACCTGACGCCCTCGCAGACCTACGGCAGCAACATGCTGATGAGCGGCGGCTACCTGGCGACCAACTGGGAGCATAATTTCTCGCCCACCTGGGACTGCAAGGCCGGGCTGGCCTCGTGGCGTTCCGACGCCATGTCGCAGTGGATCTTCGAGGACACCGGGATCGACTTCCTGGGCGGCGACGGGATGAAGTACTACGTCACCCTGTCG
>DATJQG010000145.1:0-6430 GCA_035506015.1 Candidatus Edwardsiibacteriota bacterium | reverse complement strand
GTCGTTAGGCTCGTAACCGAGCGTGCCGCCGTGGTTGCCGTCAACCCGCATAACGCCGTCACGATGGTAACTGTGCACCGGGCAGCGTGGGGCATTCACGGGAATCAGGTGATGATTGACGCCGAGCCGGTAGCGCTGGGCGTCGGCGTAGGACGTCATTCGCAGCTGCAGCATCTTGTCCGGGCTGTGGCCGATGCCGGGCGGCACGTCCTTGGGACAGAAGGCCGCCTGCTCCACCTCGGCGAAATAGTTCTCCGGGTTGCGGTTCAGCTCCACCATCCCGACGTCGATCAGCGGGTAATCCTTGTGCGGCCAGATCTTGGTGATGTCGAACGGGTGGTAGGGCACCTTCTCGGCGTCGAGCTCGGGCATGATCTGGACCTGCAGCTTCCACTTGGGGAAGTCGCCCTTGGCGATGGATTCGAACAGGTCGCGCTGGTTGCTCTCGCGGTCCGCGGCGATGATCCTGGCGGCCTCCTCGTCGGTCAGGCACTGGATGCCCTGCATGGTTCGGAAGTGGAACTTGACCCAGAACCGCTCGCCCCTGTCGTTGAACAGGCTGAAGGTGTGGCAGCCGAACCCGTGCATGTGGCGGTAGCTCTTGGGGATGCCGCGGTCCGAGAACAGGATGGTCACCTGGTGCACCGACTCCGGCGACAGCGACCAGAAGTCCCAGGCGGCGGTGGCGCTGCGCAGGTTGGTCTTGGGGTCGCGCTTCTGGGTGTGGATGAAGTCCGGGAATTTGTAGGGGTCGCGGATGAAGAACACCGGCGTGTTGTTGCCCACGATGTCCCAGTTGCCCTCGGAGGTGTAGAACTTCATGGCGAAGCCACGCACGTCGCGCTCGGCGTCGGCCGCGCCCCGTTCCCCGGCCACGGTGGAGAAACGGAAGAAACACTCGGTCTTGGTGCCGGGCTTGAACACCGCGGCCCTGGTATACTTGGTGATGTCGCCGTTGATGGTCAGCGTGCCGTAGGCGCCGGAGCCCTTGGCGTGCACCACCCGCTCCGGGATGCGCTCCCGGTTGAAATGGGCGTGCTTCTCGAACAGCTGCCAGTCCTGGGCCAGCAGCGGGCCGCGAGGCCCGGCGGTCAGCGAATTCTGGTTGTCGCCGACCGGGATGCCGGCGTCGGTCGTCAGTTTCTTTTTCATGGGATCCTCCTTATCGACCAGTTTACTCTTTGACCTGGGTGGTGAGGAACACCTGCAGCCCCATCTGGCCGATCTGGTCCTGCAGCTCCTCGATCTCGTCGATGTGCTGGTCCTCGTCGCCCAGGATCCTCACCAGCACCTCCCGGGTGGCATGATCCTTGACCTCGGCCGCCAACGCCACGGCGTCGTTGTAGGCCCTGTTCGCCCCGGCCTCGGCCGCATGGTCGCTCTTCAGCTGGTCCGGTACCGTCGCCCCGATCTCGATCTTCCGCAGCTCGGAGACGATCGGCCTCCCCTCCAGGAACAGGATGCGGCCGATCAGGGCCTCGGCATGTCTCATCTCGGTGATGGCCCGCTTCTCGAAGTGCTTGTGCAGCCTGCCGTAGCCCCAGTTCTCGCACATCTCGGCATGGACCATGTACTGGCTGATGGCGGTCAGCTCGTCGGCCAGCAGGGAGTTCAGCGTGGCGATCAGCTTGTCATTCCCCTTCATGATGCCCCCTTTCCTCGGTTGGTTGATCTATCGGATGTTCGTTTGCATCGAGCGCATAACCCATGCATGATGACCGTATACCCAGTGACCGTCCGCTGCGCCCTGCGGCTGGCGGCGGCGATACCCGGTGACAGCGGCAGGTCGAAATCATTGACCGCACCGCACAGGTCGCAGACGAAATGGCCGTGCTCCGGCACGATGGCGTCGTACCGCTCGGGCCAGTCGCGAAACTTCCGGCAGGCCAGCCGGCCCTCCTCCACCAGGATCGCCAGATTGCGGTAGACGTTGCCCAGACTGGTGCCCGGATGCTCCCGCCGCAGCCGCTGATAGATGGTCTGCGCGGTGGGATGGTCCCGCCCCTCGGAGACGATCCGCCAGATCAGCTCGCGCTGGGCGCTGGCACGGCGCGTCGGCTTGTTAGTAATCATTCTTAATAGGAATGTATCATCTCCCGCGGGCTTTGTCAATACCCCGATCAATGTTTTCCCGCCCCACTATCTCCAGCCACGAATAACGGGAAGAGGCAACCGCCGGGTTGCCTCTTCCCGTTGCATGCCCGTGGCTCGCCGGGTCGTCAGAAATACACTGCGATCAGATGCCCAACGGCATGGCTGAGCAGTATCACCACCAGCGCGACCAACAGGTGCTTGACCGTCTCCACGAGGACATTCTCCCTGTTGCGCCTGGCGATCCAAAAGCTCCCGCCGGCGATCAGGACCAGGCCCCACACGACCGCCGCCGGTACCGCCCGGGGCGCGGAACAGAGCAGGACGATGGCGATGAAGCTGAGCGAGATCAGCAGCCGGGCGGTGAAATTCAGCACGGTCGCCAGCACGGTCAGCCGGGCCGTGGCCCCTTCGGTTTCCTTGTACATGTGGATCCCCAGGGAATCGGAGATATTGTCCGCCAGCGCGATCGTCAGCAGGCCGCCCAGGATCGGCCCCTTGCCGGACCGGGCCGTTTCCAGTCCGACGATCAGGCTGATGTTGGTGATGATGGCGGCCGTGCTGCCGAAGATGTAATTCTTGGGATTGACCAGCTCGGTTTTCAGCATTGTTGCAAGCGTAGCCTACTGCGAGAGAGTGTGGGTTCAAACATCATTATACACCGGTCCCGGCGATGCAGTCAACATAAACCCCGGCCAACGCTGATCACGAACAGCGGGAGGCAACCTGAACGGGTTGCGCTCGTCTCATGCGCCGTGGCCGCTAAAAGTGGTAGGTCGCCGCCGCCACGGTGACGCCGGCGCCGCAGGCGATCAGCAGCGCTTTCTCGCCGCGCGCGGGCGGGCGCGCCGCCAGCGATCGCTGCAGCGCCAGGAATACCGACGTGCTGATGGTGTCCGGGAGCTGGCCCGTGAGATCCGCCACCCTCTCCCGCGGGAAACCGCTGGCGGCCGGCAGGCGCGACAGGAAGCCGGCGGAGATCTGCGCCGGCACGACGCGGTCGATCTGCTCGCGCGACAGTCCCTCCTTCGCCAGCGCCTCGTCGACCGCGGCGCCGACCATCGCCAGGTAGGCCTGCTCGAGCTCGGCGCGGCGCCGCAGCAGGAGACGCCCGCGCCGCACCGTCAGGTCGACCACCGAGGTGTACAGGTCGGCCGCGGTGTCGTCCGTGCGGAACGCGAAGCTGCCGAACCCCACGTCGCGCCGGGGCGAGATATCCAGCAGCAGCGCCGCGCCGCTGGCCGCGATGGCCGAGGCGGGATCGGGGCGGCGGTCGCCGTTGGCCTCGCTGGCCACCGCCATGCCGACCGGGACGTCGCCGCCCTGCATCAGCGCCCACAGCACCTGGGCGGCGTTGAGCATGCCGCAGCCGCCGTTGAGCAGGTCGAAGGACAGCGTGCGCCGCCCCTGGAACTCGGTGTTGATGCCCAGCCGGTGCTGGATGTAGGCGGCGATGGCCGGCTCGCAGACGTGGCCGTCGCGGTGGACGCCGCTGTTGACCAGCACGCGGACGTCGGCGGGACGGTGGCGGGACGACCGCAGGCAGCTTTTCCCCGCCGCCACCGCGTGGCGCAGCGCGCCCCAGCCCCAGCCCGCCGCGCCGCGGCGCGGCGGGCTGACGCCCAGGCTCTCGATGCGGCAGCGCCTCATCTCAGCCTCCCGTCCCGAAACGGGCGCGGTAGCGCGCCGGCAGGTCGTCCAGCGTGCAGGCGGCGTGCGAGATCACGATCCCCGAGGCGCCGCTGACGAACAGCACATTATCGCCGGGCTGCGCCTCGCCCCGCAGTATCAGGTCGTGGAGCATGGCGAAATGGCTGGTGGTGGTGGTGTTGCCGTAGCGGTCGGCGCAGCAGCGGGTGATGCCGGGCAGGTCGCAGCCCAGGAAGCGGCTGACGGCCTTGACCCCGTTCTCGATGGCCCGCACCGAGACCTGATGCGGGATGATGTGCTGCAGGTCCTCCAGGGTCCAGCCGCTGGCGTCCAGCGCCTGCTTCAGGTAGAACGGGAAATGCTGGTTGCCCTTGCGCTGCAGGCCCCGGGCCTTGGTGAACAGCGCCCCGCCGTGGCCGCGCCGCGAGGGCCGGGAATGGCAGAAGTGGTCGTGCTTGGCGCCGGTCACCAGGTCGATCCAGTGGAAGCCGGACGCACCGTCGGGCGATCCGTCCAGGATCAGCGCCGCGCCGCAGTCGCCCAGGGTCAGCGCGGCCAGCTGGCCGTCGAAGCTGTGCCGCAGCTCGCGGGCGGCGGTCTCGGCCACGGGCATGTTGTGCTCGCCGCTGACCACCATCCCGCAGCTGATCGCGCCGGCCCGCAGCAGGCCCTGCAGCACGTAGATGCCGTTGATCATGCCGGCGCAGGCGTTGACCACGTCGAACGCCAGCGCCCGGCCCGCGCCGATGGCCCTGCGGACGCGCACCGCCGTGGCCGGCTCCAGGTCGAACCGGTCCGGGCGGTTGTGCTTGGAAATGCTGCAGCAGATCACCGCGTCCAGGTCGGCGGCGCGGTGGCCGGACATCGACAGCGCCCGCTCGGCCGCCTGCACGGCCAGGTCCGCGGCGTACTCGCCCACCGCCACCCGCCGCTCGCGGATGCCGGTGATCCGCTCCAGGTCCCAGCGCGGGCGGCGGCGGCACGAGCGGAGCAGGTCCTCCGTGGTCAGCACCTTCTCGGGCAGGTAGACGCCCATGCTCTCGATGCGGACCATGGCCGCCCCGGCAGCGGCCGGAGATTTTCCGTTCACAGTCCCGCCTCGCGCAGCCCCAGCCGCTGGATCCCGTCCCGGAATGCCACGGCGGGGCGGTACCCCAGCTGATGCCTGGCCTTGGCGATGTCGTAGCGGCTGTCGCAGGCCACCAGGCGGACGCCGTAGCGGGTGATCGCCGGCGGCTCCGTGCGGCCCGCCAGCTTGGCGCCCGCCTCCATCATCGCGGCCGCGGCGTACAGCAGCCAGAACGGCAGTGAGCGGGAAGGCTTTGGCACGCCCATGGTCTCAGCGATGGCGTCGATGGCCTGGCGGGCCGTGATCTCCTCGCCGTCGGTGATGTGGTAGAGCTGCCCGGCCGAGGCCGGATTGGTCGCCGCCAGGATGGTCCCCTCGCAGAGATTGTCGACATGCGATAGCCCGATGACGTTATGCCCGCCGTCGACATAGGGCAGGCGGCCCCGGCGCAACAGCGCTGCCAAGCGCGGCAGGATGGTCGCGTCCCCCGGGCCCCAGATCACGCCGCTGCGCACCACCGTGACGGCCAGGCCGCGTGTCCCGTGCGCCGCCCGCGCGCCGATCTCGGCTGCGATCTTGCTGGCCGTGTAGGGGTCGCGGCGGTCCTGTGCGTACGGTGTTTCTTCGTTGACGGCGGCGCCCGTGCGCGGCAGGCCCAGCACGGTCAGCGAGCTGACGTGCACCAGCCGCTCCACGCCCTCGTCCTGGCAGGCCGCGACCAGGCGGGCCGTGCCGCCGGCGTTGACCATGAAGAAGTCCTCGCGCCGGCCCCAGTCCGTGACCTTGCCGGCGGTGTGGAAGACGTAGCGTTGGCCGGCGGCCGCCCGGCGCAGCGCATCGGCATCGCAGACGTCACCCTGGACGACCTCAACGCCGCAGCCGGCGATCTTGCCGAGGTCGCTGGTCGGCCGTGCCAGCACGCGGACCTTGAAACCCGCCCGCTGCAGGTGGCCCACCAGCCGCCCCCCCAGAAAGCCGGTCGCCCCCGACACCAGCGCGGAAGCGCCGGTGACGAGGGCGGTGGCGCCAGATGTCCGGCGCACGTCGTCAGCCGCGCTCACGCCGGCACCAGCTGCAGTTCCTCGCGCAGCGCCCGGCGCAGCGGCTTGCCCACGGCCGATTTGCGCAACCCGCCGCGGATCTCCACGGCCGAGGGCACCTTGTACCGGGCCATGTTGTCGCGGCAGAAGGCCAGGACCTCCTCCTCGGTCAGCTCGGCGCCGGCGCGCGGCACCACGTACGCCTTGACCAGCTCGCCCCGCAGCTCGTCGGGGATGCCGATCACCAGCGCCTCGAGCACCTTGGGGTGCTCGTGCAGCACGGCCTCCACCTCGGCGGGGTAGATCTTCATGCCGCTGCGGATGATCAGGTCCTTCAGCCGGTCGATCACGCGGAAATAGCCGTCGCGGTGCATCTGGCCGATATCGCCGGTGTGCAGCCAGCCGTCGCGCAGCTGGGCGGCGGTCTCGGCGGGCCGGTTCCAGAAGCCCTTCATCACCTGCGGGCCGCGGACGACGATCTCGCCGGGCTGGGTCCACTCGCCGTCGAACGGCATATCGGTGGCGCCGTCCTTGGTGTCCACCACCCGGGCCTGGGTGCCGGGATAGGGCAGGCCGATGG
>DATJQG010000144.1:0-5143 GCA_035506015.1 Candidatus Edwardsiibacteriota bacterium | reverse complement strand
CCGGACGGGGCGCGGTGGTGGTTGGGCGCGACTCCCGGCTGTCCGGCCCGGTGATCCAGCAGGCGGTCGAGGCCGGCCTGCGCGGCGCTGGCTGCGACGTGGTGCGGCTCGGCATCGTGCCCACGCCCACGGTCCAGCTGATGGCCAAAACCCTGAAAGCGCGGGGCGGCATCGCGATCACGGCCAGCCACAATCCGCCGCAATGGAACGCCCTGAAGTTCGTCTCGGCAGACGGCCTGTTCCTGAGCAAGGAGCAAGGCGGCCAAGTGATCGCCGGGTTCCAGGGCCACGGCCAGCAGTACGCTGACTACCGGCACTTGGGCACGGTTTGCGATTATGACCGGGCCATCGACGACCACGTCGCGCGCATCCTGAAGCTTCCCTTTATTGACGTGGATAGCATCCGTCGAAGACGGTTCAAGGTCGTGACCGACACCTGCCACGGAGCCGGCGGGCCGATCTTCGAGCTGCTGCTGCACAAACTGGGTTGCACGGTGATCCCGTTGCACGGCGAGCCCAGCGGGAAATTCTCGCGGCCGATCGAGCCGCTGGCCAAGAACCTCGGTGAGCTGGAGCGGGCCGTCAAGCGGCACCGGGCGGTCATCGGATTCGCCACCGACGCCGACGTCGACCGGCTGTCGATCGTGTCGGAGCGGGGCGTCGCCCTGGGCGAGGAGTACTCGCTGGCCCTGGCCGCGCAATTCATGTTCTCGCGTCGGCGGGGGACCGCGGTCACCAACCTCTCCACCAGCATGATGATCGACCGCATCGCCGCGCGCCACGGCAGCGCGGTCGTGCGCACGGCGGTGGGCGAGGCCAACGTGGTGGCGGGGATGAAGCGGCACCGGGCCGTGATCGGCGGCGAGGGCAACGGCGGGATCATCATCCCGGAGCTCAACTTCTCCCGCGACGCCTCGGCCGGGATCGCGCTGGTGCTGCAGCTAATGGCGAGCGAGCGGCGGCCGGTCTCGGCGATCTGCGCTGCGATCCCGGCCTTCGCTATGGTCAAGGCGACCGTGACGGTGGCCCGGCCGGAGCGGCTGGTGGCGCAGGTGCGCCGCCGCTGGCGGGACCGCGACTGCGACCTGCGCGACGGCGTCAAGGTGATGCTCGGGGACTCCTGGCTGCACGTGCGGGCCTCGGGCACCGAGCCGATCGTGCGGATCATCGCCGAGGCGGCGTCGCCGCTGGCCGCGCGCCAACTGATCGATGCTGTGAAAGGACTGATCTAAGACAATGTGCGGGATCGTCGGATACGTCGGGGCGCGCAGCGCCCTGCCGATCGTGCTGGAGGGCCTGTCGCGCCTGGAATACCGCGGCTACGACTCGGCCGGCGTGGCCTTGATCAGGGACGGCCAACTGGTGGTCGAGAAGAAGGCCGGCAAGGTGGCCGACCTCAGGTCCCACCTGGCCGGGCTCGACATCAGCGCCACCATGGCCATCGGCCACACCCGCTGGGCCACCCACGGCGAGCCCAGCGACCTCAACGCCCATCCCCACTGGGACTGCGGCAAGCAGATCGCCATCATCCACAACGGCATCATCGAGAACTACGCCACCCTCAAGAAGAAGCTGCTGGCCGACGGCCATGTCATCCGCACCGAGACCGACACCGAGGTGCTGGTGCACCTGATCGAGCAATGGCAGGAAAAGAAGGGCGACCTGTTCACCGCGGTGCGGCTGGCGCTGCACGAGGTGGAGGGCACCTTCGGCATCCTGGTGATCTCGCCGCGCCAGCCCGGGACGATCATCGCGGCGCGGCGCGGCAGCCCGCTGGTGCTGGGGCTGGGCGACGGCGAGAACCTGGTGGCCTCGGACGCCGCGGCCCTGGTCGAGCACACCCGCCAGGTGGTCTACCTCAACGACGACGAGATCGCCGTGATCACCGCCGGCAGCTGCGAGATCAAGACCATCCACGGCCAGGAGGTCGACAAGGAGGTGGAGGAGATCACCTTCTCGCTGGCCCAGATCGAGCGCGGCGGCTTCCCGCACTTCATGCTGAAGGAGATCCACGAGCAGCCCGACAGCCTGCGCAACGCACTGCGGGGGCGGCTGCTGGTCGATGAGGGCTCGGCCAAGCTGGGCGGCCTGATGCCGGTGATGGACAAGCTGCTGGCGGCGCCGCGCATCATCATCACCTCGTGCGGCACCTCGTGGCACGCCGGCCTGGCGGGCAAGTATTTGCTGGAGCAGATCGCCCGCGTGCCGGTGGAGGTCGACTACGCCTCGGAGTTCCGGTTCCGCAACCCCATCATCCGGCCCGACGACATCGTGCTGGCGATCAGCCAGAGCGGCGAGACCGCCGACACCCTCGGCGCCCTGCGCGAGGCCCGCTCCCGCGGCGCCACCGTGGCCGGCATCGTCAACGTGGTGGGCAGCACCATCGCCCGCGAGACGGCCGCCGGCGTCTACATCCACGCCGGGCCGGAGATCGGCGTGGCCTCGACCAAGGCCTTCACCTCGCAGATCGCGGTGCTGGGGCTGGTGGCGCTGCTGCTGGCGCGGGCCAAGGGCCTGAGCCGCGAGCGCGGCCGCGCCATCGCCGCCGACCTGGCGGCGGTGCCCGACAAGGTGGCCGCGGTGCTGGCGCTCTCGGAGCAGATCAAGGCCATCGCCCATGAATTCAAGGGGGCGCGCAACGCCCTGTATTTGGGACGCGGACCGAACTTCCCCACGGCGCTGGAGGGAGCGCTCAAGCTCAAGGAGATCTCCTACATCCACGCCGAGGGCTACCCCGCGGCCGAGATGAAGCACGGCCCGATCGCCCTGATCGATGAGAATATGCCGGTGGTGTTCGTGGTGCCCAAGGACACCCTCTACGACAAGGTGGTCAGCAACATCCAGGAGGTCAAGGCGCGCAAGGGCCGGATCATCGCCATCGCCAACGAGGACGACCACGACATCGACCGGCTGGCCGAGTTCGTGGTGCGGGTGCCGCGGGCCTTGAGCTACTTCGGCCCGATCGTCAACAGCATCCCGCTGCAGCTGCTGGCCTACCACAGCGCCGTGGCCCGGGGCTGCAACGTCGACCAGCCCCGCAACCTGGCGAAGAGCGTCACCGTCGAGTAAAAAACTGTTGCTTTTTGGCGGCAGAAATATTACAATCCAGGCAACCGCACTACAGAGGGGGGAGCCATGAAACACGGCGTCAACACCCTGAAGATATACCTCAGGCCCGAGCTGGCCGAGCAGGCCGCCGCCGGGAGCCTGTCGGGCGCCGCGCAGGCCGCGGTGCTGCAGAACCTCACCGAGATCTACACGTCGATGGCGGCCTACGTGCCGCGCAGCATCCGCAGCGACCAGGCCCGCCTGGAGAAGGGCGTCAGGGCGGACCGCACCCTGATGCTGGCCGACGTCACCGGATTCACCACGCTGTCGGAACGGCTGTCGCGCATCGGCAAGGAGGGCGCCGAGGAGGTCACCGGCATCATCAACAGCTACTTCTCGCCGATCATCAAGATCGTCGGCAACTACGGCGGCGACGTGATCTGCTTCATCGGCGACGCGCTGTCGATCAGCTTCTCCAGCCTGCCGGGCGAGAAATCGCCGCACCAGCTGCGGGCCCTCAAGGCGGCCCAGGAGATCCAGGACTTCGTCAAGAACTTCACCGAGGTCAAGACCTCGGCCGGCGTCTTCAACCTCAACCTGCACCTGGCCCTGCACTGCGGCCAGGCCACCGATTTCCGGCTGGGCGCGCCCGCCAAGGGCCTCTATTACCTGATCGCCGGCGCGGCGGCCAACCGCGTCTCGGCCATCGAGGACCTGGCGGAGATCGGCGATATCCTGGTCTCCGACGAGCTGGCCGGCGCGGTCACGGGCAAGATCTCGGCCGGGCCCAAGGGACAGGGTGCCCAGAAATTCATCGGCATCAGCGCCGCGGTCGAACCGGCCGCGGCCAGCGAGATCAAGGCGCCGCAGGACCTCGAGGCCCTGGTCGGCGAGATGGAGCTGATGCGGCCCTACCTGTCGTCCTGGGTGCTGCAGAAGATCGTGGCCGACCCCAAGGCCATGGGCTCCTTCGGCGAGCACCGCCGCGTCACCGCCGTCTTCCTCAACCTGTGGGGGTTGGACTTCGACGGCGACGCCCAGGCCGTCTCCAAGATGCAGAACTACTTTGCGGTGCTGCAGGACACGGTGGAGAAATACGGCGGCGCCATCAACAAGATCGACTTCTCGTCCACCGGCCAGCGGGCGCTGATCCTGTTCGGCGCCCCGATCACCTACGAGAACAACGACGAGCGCGCCGTGCTCTGCGCGCTGGAGATGCTGGCCCACGAGGAGTTCAAGTTCGGCGGCGTCAAGCAGCGGTTCGGCATCAACAGCGGCTACGTCTACGCCGGGACCATCGGCTCGGCCCGCCGCCGCGAGTTCACCGTGATGGGCGACGAGGTCAACCTGGCCGCCCGGCTGATGGGCCAGGCCGCCGAGGACCAGCTGCTGGTGACGGCCTCGGTCTACCGCAAGACCCAGGGCAAGTTCGAGGCCGCCAACCTGGGCGAGAAGGAGTTCAAGGGCAAGTCGCTGCCGGTGACCATCTACCAGGTGCTGAAGAAGGCCGAGGCCGCGGACAGCATCTTCGCCAAGTGGATCTCCGAGTCCAAATCGATGGTCGGCCGCCAGCGGGAAAAGGAAGTGCTCAACGGCGCCATCGACAAGGTGATGACCGGCAAGGGCCAGATCGTGGCCGTGGTGGGCGAGCCCGGCATCGGCAAGTCGAGGCTGGGGCGCGAGCTGGCGCAGATGTGGCTGGAGCACGGCTACACCATGTTCGGCGGCAACTGCCAGTCCTATGGCCAGGCCATTTCCTACCTGCCGTGGGCCGACCTGTTCGAGAGCTACCTCGGCACCAAGAAGCTGCCGACCATGGAGGAGAAGGCGGCCAAGATCGAGAAGATGCTGGCCGTGATCGACCCGGCGCTCAAGGACTGGGCGCCGATCGTGGGCGAGCTGGTGGGCGTCTGGATCCCCGAGACCAACCTCACCAAGTCGCTCGATCCCAAGCTGCGGCAGCAGCGTCTGTTCGACCTGGTGCTCGACATCCTGACCTGGGGCGCCAGCCAGGAGCCGCTGCTGCTGGTGCTGGAGGACCTGCACTGGGCCGACAACGCCTCGATGGCGCTGCTCAACTATGTGGCCCGCAACA
>DATJQG010000143.1:0-2015 GCA_035506015.1 Candidatus Edwardsiibacteriota bacterium | reverse complement strand
TGCGGCAACGTGCGGCGGGTGCTGGCCTGCGAGCTGCTGTGCGCGGCGCAGGGCCTGGAGTTCCTCAAGCCGCTGCGGCCCGGCAAGGGCGTGCGGGCCGCGTACGACGCGGTCAGGCAACGGGCCACCGCCTTCACGCGGGACCGGGAGTTCTCCCCCGACATCGAGGCCATCGCCTCGCTGATCGAGGACGGCGGGATCGTCGCCGCCGCGGAAAAGGCGGTCGGCAGGCTGGGGCCGCAGTGACGCTGATCATCGCCATCCTGGCGTTCAACTACCTGTTCTCCAGCCTGCTGTCACTGCTCAACGTGGCGCACCTGCGGGCCTGGGTCAAGCATCCGCTGCCGCAGGCGCTGGCCCCGTGGTTCGACCAGGACAAGGTGCGGCGCACCGTGGATTATACCGCGGCCCATACCCGTCTGGGGTATTGCAGCCATCTGGTCGGGATGCTGGCCAACTGCGCGATCCTGCTGTCGGGCCTGCTGCCCTGGCTGGTGCGCCGCGCCGCGGGCCTGCCGCTGCCCCAGGCGCTGCAGGGCTTGATCGTGCTTTACGTCCCGCTGCTGCTGCTGTTCCTGGCCGGGCTGCCGGCGTCGCTGGCCGAGGATTTCGGGATCGAGAAGCGCTTCGGCTTCTCCACCATCACGCCGGGGACCTGGGCCGCCGACCAGCTCAAGGGGCTGCTGATCGGCGGGCTGCTGCTGGGCCTGCTGTTCACCGGCTGCTCGCTGTTCGTCCAGTGCTGCGGGACGCTGTGGTGGCTGCCGGCCTGGGCCCTGGCGGTGGCCGTGATGGTGCTGATGATCTTCGTGGCGCCGGTGTGGCTGGCGCCGCTGTTCAATAAATTCGTACCGCTGCAGGACGAAGTCCTGCGCGACAAGATCCTGGCGCTGGCCAAGCAGGCAGCGTTCCCCCTGGCCGGCGTCTACCAGATGGACGCCTCCAAGCGCAGCACCCACGACAACGCCTATTTCACCGGGCTGGGCGCCACCCGCCGCATCGTGTTCTACGACACCATGGTGGCCAACTACACGCACGACGAGATCCTGGCGGTGATGGGGCACGAGATCGGCCACTGGAAAATGCGGCACATCGCATCGATGCTGGCGCTGTCGGCCCTGGTCACGGGCGGCGCGCTGTCCCTGGCCGCGCTGGTGCTCAACGGGCCGTGGATCTACCGGGTGCTGGGCCTGGCCGACCTCCACGCGGCGCGCGGCCTGCAGGGGCCGCTGCTGGGCGCGGCGCTGTACCTGGTGTCGATCCTGTTCTCGCCGGCCAACCTGGCGCTGGCGCCGCTGTCGTCCTGGCTGTCGCGCCGCCACGAGTACCAATCCGACGCCTATGCCGTGCGGCTGCGGCCGAACCGGGAGGCGATGCGCACCGCGCTGCTGAAGCTCAACCGCAAGAACCTGTCGAACCTGTTCCCGCACCCGCTGTACGTGGCGTTCCACTACTCGCACCCGCCGCTGCTGGCGAGGCTGGCGGCGATCGACAGACTGGAGATACCGTCGGCCTGAGGGGGAACCAGGCGCGGCTACCGAGGGATCCGTTCGAGATTCTCAGCTTGAGAGGCGGGAGGCCAACGCAGAATGGTGAAAGAAGGAGCAAGGAGCATACCATGCTGAAAGAGTTCAGGGAATTCATCATGCGGGGCAACGTGCTGGACCTGGCCGTGGCCGTGATCATCGGCGCCGCGTTCGGCAAGATCGTCTCGTCGCTGGTGGGCGACGTGCTGATGCCGCCGATCGGCCGGCTGGTCGGCAAGATCGACTTCTCCAGCATCGTGATCCCGCTGGCCAAGCCCGAGGGCGTGGAGCTGACCAAGCTGACCCTGAAGACCGCCCAGGAGATGGGCCTGCCCGTGATCAAGATCGGGCTGTTCCTCAACAACGTGATCGACTTCCTGATCGTGGCCTTCGTCATATTCCTGGTGATCAAGCTGGTCAACCGGCTCAACCGCAAAAAGGTCGCTTCGCCGGTCGAGCCCACCACCAAGGAGTGTCCGTTCTGCGTTT
>DATJQG010000142.1:0-4076 GCA_035506015.1 Candidatus Edwardsiibacteriota bacterium | reverse complement strand
GGAACTGAAGGACAAGATCGGTCTGTTCTGCAACGTGCCGGCCGAGGCCGTGGTCGAGGCCATCGACGTCGAGAGCATCTACGAGATCCCGCTGCGGTTCCACAACGACGGGCTGGACGAGATCGTGGCGCACCTGCTGGGCGTGGGCTTCCACAAGCCCGACCTGTCGGAGTGGCAGGCCATGCTCACCAAGATGAAGAAGCCCCACGGCGAGGTCAGGATCGCGGTCTGCGGCAAGTACGTCGAGCTGCACGACGCCTACAAGAGCATCATCGAGTCGCTGCTGCACGCCGGCACCGCCAACAACGTCAAGGTGGCGCTGGACTGGGTGGACACCGAGGCGCTGGACGCCGGCAACCTGGCCGCCCGGCTGTCCCAGAGCAGCGGCATCCTGGTGTGCCCGGGCTTCGGCGACCGCGGGGTGGAGGGCAAGATCCTGGCCGCCCGCTATGCCCGCGAGAACAATGTGCCGTACTTCGGCATCTGCCTGGGGATGCAGGTGGCGGTGATCGAGTTCGCCCGCAACGTCTGCGGCCTGAAGGGCGCGCACTCCACCGAGTTCAGCGAGAAAACGCCGCACCCGGTGATCGACTTCATGCCCGAGCAGCGCGGCATCACCGCCAAGGGCGGCACCATGCGGCTGGGCGCCTATCCCTGCGTGCTCAAGCCCGGCACCAAGGCCCGCGCCGCCTACGACGCCGACGAGATCAGTGAGCGCCACCGCCACCGCTACGAGGTCAACAACGACTACGCCGCCCAGCTGGCGGCCAAGGGGCTGGTGCTGTCGGGCACCTCGCCCGACGGCAGCCTGGTGGAGATGGTCGAGCTGGAGGGCCACCCCTGGTTCGCCGGCTGCCAGTTCCATCCCGAGTTCAAGTCTCGGCCGATGCGGCCGCACCCGCTGTTCCGGGAGTTCATCCGGGCGGCCAAACAGATCAAGCAGAAGAAGCACGTCCCCGCCTAATCCGCCGTGCCAAGGAGCAACGACATGAAACGGATATCCTCGATCGTCTGGCTGGTGCTGGGGCTGTCCCTGGCCGGCCTGCTGGTCTTCAGCTGGTACTGGTTCGACAGCGAGAGCAGGTTCAGCGAGCAGTCGCAGCAGATCGAACGGTCCAGCGACCCCGCGCTGCAGGTGACGCTGGCCCAGCGGCTGCTGGCCGACAACGCCAACCTGGACAAGCCGCACAAGATCAGGGTGCTGCAGTACCTGGCGATGGCCTACAGCCGGCAGGGTGATTACCGCGGGATGATCGACACCTACCGCCAGGCGCTGGCGCTGGATCCCAAGGACCCGCAGCTCTACAACAGCATCGCCTACGAGTGGGCCGAGCGCGGGCTGGAGCTGGACTCCGCGGACGCCTATGCCCAGCGGGCAGTGGCCATGGCGCGGCAGCAGGCGGCGCAGCCCAAGCCGGTGGTGATCGACCAGGCGGCCTGGGACCGCGGCAACAACACCGTCCTGGGCAACTTCCTCGACACCTACGGCTGGGTGCTGTACCGCAAGCAGGACTACGCCGGGGCCGAGGCCCAGCTGCGCGAGGCCTTCAAGCGGGCGCCGGACGGCGAGATCGAGTACCACCTGGGCCTGGCGCTGCAGCGCACGGGCAAGCTGGACGAGGCCGTCGAGCACCTGATGCGCAGCCTGACCAAGGACCTGGCGCACCCCGACTCCGCGCGGGCCGCCGCCCAGCAGGCCTATGTCGAGAAGAACCGCTCGCGGCGCGGCTTCGACGAGCTGCTGGCCAAGTACCAGGACCAAGCCAAGCTGCAGCAGCAGGCCCAGGAGCTGGCCGACAACGCCGGCTACATCGGGCGGCCGGCGCCGGACTTCACGCTGGCCGACCTGGGCGACGCCAAGCGCTCGCTGGCCGCCGCCCGCGGCAGCGTGGTGGTGGTCGATTTCTGGGCCACCTGGTGCCAGCCCTGCCGGATGGCCCTGCCGCTGGTCGACAAGGTCTGCAAGCAGTACCAGGGCCGGGGCGTGTTGTTCTACGCCGTCGACCTCGAGGAGCAGGGCAAGCTGGCGCAGGTGAAGAAGTTCGTCGCCGACAACGGCTATTCCTTCACCGTGCTGCGGGGCGGCAAGATGGGCACCGGCGTCGACAAGCTGTACGGCGTGAACGGCATCCCCACCAGCTTCGTCATCGACCAGCAGGGCGTGATCCGGTTCCGCCACATCGGCTACCGCGAGAAGCTGGACGAGCTGCTCTCCAAGGAACTGGACAGCCTGCTGAAATGAGGCGGCGGCCGGTGACGATCGTATCGGCACATCTTGACGTGATGCCAGCGACGCATTAGCGCCATCGCGCGGAAAGCTTTATCCTTGCCCGCACATCCGGTGAGGATAGGGCTTTTTTATTTTCCTGTTTTCGGCCAGGCGGAGGCCTGGGATGCATCAAACGTGGGCGCACATCATTCAACAGTCATGTCCGATCTCGTCATCCTGAGCCCTGTATCGCGCCTGACCATCGAAGGATCTGCCCTTCGCCCGGGTGAGGTTCTTCGTCAGCAAGGCGGGGTGCGGTCCCCGGAATGACGCGCATCGCAGAAAAATTGTGAACAACATCAAACTGGTGATCGAGTACGACGGCACCGATTTCGCCGGGTGGCAGGTGCAGCCCGGCAGGCGCACGGTGCAGGGCGTGCTGGAGCAGCGGCTGGCCGCGATGCTGGAGCAGCCGGTGACGCTTTACGGCTCCAGCCGCACCGACGCCGGCGTGCACGCGCTGGCGCAGGTGGCGAACTTCAGGACGGAGCGCACGCTGCCGCTGAAAGCCTACACCATGGGCCTGAACGCGGAGCTGCCGCGGGACATCAAGGTCCATGCGGCGGAAGCGATGCCCGAGGCCTTCCACGCCCGGTTCGACGCCCGGGCGCGGCGCTATATCTATACCATCATCACCGAGCGCTCGCCGCTGCGGGAGCGCTTCGCCTGGCCGATGCTGTACCGGATCGACCCCGCGGTGCTGCACCAGCTGGCGGTGAAGGTCACCGGCAAACACGATTTCCAGGCGCTGACCTGCGCCCAGGCCGAGATCGACAACTTCGTCGTCGATGTCGAGCGGTCGCAGTGGGAGGTCGCAGAGGGCAGCTATATCTACACCATCAAGGCCGATCGTTTCCTTCACAACCTGGTGCGCATCCTGGTCGGGACGATGATCGACATGGCGCGGGGCTACATCGACCCCAAGGAGTTCGACCGCATCCTCGCATCCAAGGACCGCACCGAGGGCGGCCGTACTGCGCCGCCGCAGGGGCTGTGCTTGATGGAAGTTTTTTATTGACGGACACAATGGTAGAAAGATGTGAGCATGGTGTTTACAATTCTATTTCCCCTGCTACTGATAGCAATGCTATTGCTGATCATTCGATATGATTGGATTTATGATAATGTATATTTCATCGGTTTGCCGAAAGGGGATTATCCCGAAACGACCGATAAACGAATAAAGAACAATAAACCATTTCTGGTATTCTTCGCGCGTCTGATATTGACTGCAGTTTGGCTATGGTTTCTCTATTTTTATATAACTGAAATAGTCGGGAAACGATAATAGTGACGGCATCCGTGCAAATTAGCAGTCCCATTTGAGAAAGAGCGATGCAAGTCTTCATCTCCGAATCGGCCTTCTGGGGCCTGTTGGTCTCGGCCATCGAGGTCTACAAGAAGGAATCGTACGGCCTGCTGCTGGGGCACCGCGACGGCAATAACTTCTTCGTGGCCCACGCCGTGGCCTGCCAGTCTGCCGAGCGCCACTCCAGCTGGGTCAAGGCGCGGGAGAAGTCCTACGCCCGGGTGGTCAGCTTCCTGATGAATCTGCCCAGCCTGCACCTGGTCGGCGATTTCCACTCGCACCCCGAGCACGAGATCGGCCTCAGCCCCGAGGACGCCGCGTCGATGGCCAGGGGCCGCGTCTACATCACGGTCGAGATCAAGGACAAGGGCAAGGACAAATACTGGAGCTACAACGAGGACGGAACGCTGAGCGGCACCTCGGACAACTGGTTCATCAAGATCGCCGCCTACGCCCTCGACCCCAAGACCAAAAAACCGCGGATGGCCGACGTGCTGT
>DATJQG010000141.1:0-4074 GCA_035506015.1 Candidatus Edwardsiibacteriota bacterium | reverse complement strand
TGTTCGTGCAGCTGGAACTGGCGCCGATGCAGTTCGTAATATTGACCTGATCGCTTGTCCAGTCATTGCGAGCACGCCGGTATTTGTCTGCTTGCGAAGCAATCGACAATGTGACTTGACATTTTAGCACGATCACTTCGCTCAGTGTGAAGACCGGCAAGGATCCAGTAGTAAGGCAGATTGCCGCGTCGGTGCAGGCGGAATAGCCATCCTCGCAATGACTAGACGACTGGATACATGATACAAGATTACCTTAAAACCCAGATCCTCGCGTCACTGGCGAAGGCCAGTGGCGCGCCGGTCGATCCCGCGCTGGTCGGCTTCGAGCGGCCCAAGCAGGCGGCGCACGGCGACTGGTCGACCAACATCGCCATGGCACTGGCCAAGCAGCGCAAGGAAAACCCCCGCAAGCTGGCCGAGGCCATTCTTGCGAATCTTACGCTCGACCCGGACCTGGTCGAGAAGGCCGAGATCGCAGGGCCAGGGTTCATCAACTTCCGGCTGTCTCAGAACTGGCTGTACCGGGAACTGGAAAACCTGCTTGCCGCTGGGCCTAAATACGGACAGTCCAAGATCGGCAACGGCACAAAGGTTCAGGTGGAATTCGTCTCGGTCAACCCCACCGGCCCGCTGCATGTAGGGCACGGGCGGGGTGCTTTCGTGGGCGACGCCATCGCCCGGTTGCTGCAGTGCGCGGGCTACGACGTCCAGCGCGAGTATTACATCAACGACGCCGGCAACCAGATCGACAAGCTGGGCCGCTCGGTGCTGGCGCGCCTGAACGAGCTGTGGGGACGGCCGTTCGAGTTCCCCGAGGGCGGCTACCAGGGCGAATACCTCAAGGAATTCGCCCTGGCATTGGATGCCGAGCAGGGCGGCCGCCTCAAGGCGCTTCCCGCGGAAGAATTGCTGGCGGCGGTCACGAAGATATCCCAGGAAAAGATGCTGGCGCAGCTCAAGTCGTCCCTCAAGGATTTGAACGTGGAGTTCGACGAATGGTTCCCCGAGACCAGCCTGGTGGCATCCGGGGCCCTGAAAGACTCGCTGGACGAGCTGCAGGCAAAGGGATACCTCTACGAGCAGGACGGGGCGCGGTTCTTCCGGGCCACCGAGTTCGGCGACGAGAAGGACCGGGTGGTGATCAAGTCCGGCGGCGAGCACACCTATTTTGCCGCCGACATCGCCTACCTGCGGAACAAGTTCGGCCGTGGCTTCGAGCGGCTGATCTACGTCTGGGGGGCCGACCACCACGGCGACGTGCCCCGGATGCGGGGCGCGGCCCAGGCCCTGGGACACGACCCCGACGCGCTGGAGTTCATCCTGATGCAGATGGTGCGGCTGATCGAGGAGGGCCGCGAAGTGAAGTTCTCCAAGCGCAGCGGGGTGATCGTCACCCTGGACGAGCTGCGCGACGAGGTGGGCCCCGACGTGATGCGGTATTTCTTCCTGATGCGGCGCAGCGAGAGCCAGTTCGATTTTGACCTGGACCTGGCCCGCAAGCATTCCGACGAGAACCCGGTCTACTACGTGCAGTACGCGCACGCCCGGATCTGCTCGATCCTGGCCCATGCCGTGGAGAAGGGCGTCGCTCGTGCCAAGGGCGAGCTGGCACTGCTGATGGAGCCGGAGGAGGTCACCCTGATCAAGTCGCTGCTGGAGTTCCCCGAGCTGGTGGCCGGCGCGGCGCAGGCCCGCGAGCCGCACCGCATCCCGGTCTACCTGCAGGAACTGGCGGGCATCTTCCACGCGTTCTACCACAAGCACCGCGTGGTCACGGACGACCTGAAGCTGTCCAACGCGCGGCTCGATTTGTGCGACGCCACCCGCACCGTGCTGGCCAACGGCCTGCAGCTGCTGGGCTTGTCCGCGCCGCAAAAGATGTAACCTTACGCTGACCTCACCCCTGCCCCTCTCCTAACGCATTAGGAGAGGGAAACGGAATATGACTATGGCTCTTGAAAAGAGCGTTGGTGTCAGTACGGGCCGCCGGATCAAGAACGAGAAGCTTGAACTGGCGAAAAAGATGCGGCGGGAAATGACGTATGCCGAACGCTGCTTCTGGAACGCGGCCAGGGGCCGCAAACTGCATGGGTTGAAATTCCGAAGGCAGCAGGTCATCGATGGTTTCATCGCCGATTTCTATTGCAACGAATTGCGGCTGATCGTCGAGATCGACGGCGGCGTGCATGAAAGGCAAAAGGACTACGATTCCCTGCGAGATCAGATCATTGGCAGGAATACCATCACGGTGATTAGGTTCTCCAATGATGACGTGACCAATCATTTTGATATCGTCGCGTCGCGTATTAAAACACTGCTGCATCCCTCGCCAGATTCATCTGGAGAGGGGCAGGGGTGAGGTCGGAACGATGAAGCCGAGGGCAAACTACATCGGCCACGACGCTCAGTACCAGAAATACAGGGCGGCGGGATTGAACGGCTGGAATGGCGAAGCGGATTGGCTGGCCTGGAAGCGGCAGTTGGAAACGTTGTGCCGCGATCAGGATTTTCCCAAGGCCGGGGGATTGCTCGAATTGGGATGCGGCGCAGGCGAGGTCGCGCTCTTTTTCGCTGAACGAGGGTACCAGGTCCACGGCATCGACATCGCGCCGACCGCGATCTGCTGGGCGATGGAAAAGGCCACAGCTTCAGGATCGACTGCGCAGTTCCACGTCGGCGACGTGACCGACCTGCGGTGCTATCCGGCCGCGAGCTTCGACATCGTGATCGACGGACATTGCCTGCATTGCATTATCGGTGAAGATCGGAGAAAAGTGCTGTTGGAAACCAAGCGGGTTCTCAAGCCTGGTGGTTTCCTGTACATCAGCACCATGTGCGGCGATGTCAAGGATCCCGAGATGAAGCCGCTATTCGATCCCCAGAGCCGTTGTATCCTCAGCCGCGACGGCACGGTCGCCGCGCGCTATGTCGGTCTCCCGGAGGACATCGTCAACGAGGTCAAGTCGGCGGGCTTCACCATTATCTCCCAGCAGGTGAACGACAGCGACGATTACCTCTCGCAGGACTTGATCGTCCATGCGATCAAACCAGCACTCATACGATGAAACGAAGCTTGGGCCATGCGCTATAAAGACGCGGGAGTGAACATCGACGCCGGCACCGAGGGCGTGCGGCGGATCAAGTCCATCGTGAGGTCCACGTTCACCAAGAACGTGCTGACCGACATCGGCGGCTTTGGCGCCTTGTACGATGGCAGACTAAAAGGCTACAAGGACCCGGTCTTGGTCTCGTCCTGCGACGGCGTGGGCACCAAGCTGAAGGTGGCGCTGCTGGCCAACCGGCACGGCACGGTCGGCCAGGACCTGGTCAACCACTGCGTCAACGACATCCTGGTGCAGGGGGCGCAGCCGCTGTTCTTCATGGATTACGCGGCGTTCGGGCGGCTGGAGCCGAAGGTCCTGGAGACGATCGTCACGGGTTTCGCCAAGGCCTGCCGGGAGAACGGCTGTTCGCTGATCGGCGGCGAGACCGCTGAGATGCCGGGCATGTACGCCATCGGCGATTACGACCTGGCGGGTTTCATCGTGGGCGCTGTCGAGAAGAAGAAGCTGGTCACGGGCAAAACGATCAAACCGGGCGACGCGGTGATCGGCCTGGGTACGAACGGGCTGCAGACCAACGGCTATTCGCTGGCGCGCAAGATCCTGCTGGACCAGTGCGGCTACAGGGTCGACTCCTACCTACTCGAGCTGAAGGCCACGGTGGGCGAGGCGCTGCTGGCGGTCCACCCCTCGTTCCTCAAGCCCGTGGCCCCACTGCTGGCGAAGGGCCTCGTCAAGGGCATGGCGCACATCACCGGCGGCGGGTTTTTAGACAACATCCCGCGCGTGCTGCCGGACAACTGCGATGTCGAGATCAGGCTGGGCTCGTGGCCGGTGCTGCCCATCTTCGAGCTGCTGCGGGAGCAGGGCAGCGTGCCGCGCGACGAGATGTACCGCGCGTTCAACATGGGGATCGGGTTCGTGCTGGTCACCGCAGCGAAAGACACGGACAAGGCGATGGCGCTGCTGAAGAAGGGCAAAGCCAAGCCGTACCGGATCGGAAAGGTAATAA
>DATJQG010000140.1:0-2905 GCA_035506015.1 Candidatus Edwardsiibacteriota bacterium | reverse complement strand
CAGTTCCTGCTGATCCCGGCCACGGTGCTGTACGCGCTGCTGGCGGGCTTCGGCCTGGCGCTGGTGACATACCTGCTGTGCAAGCGCAACGTCTTCCATTACGCGATGAGCTTCCTGATGACCACGTCCAACGCCCTGCTGATGTCCTACGCCCTGGGCTTCCTGGCGCCGGCGGCCCGGGCGCCGTTCTTCCTGTTCTACGTCTACATCGTGCTGCACCCGGCGCTGCTGCTGGGCATGCTCAACGGCGCGGTCGGCGTGTTCCTGGTCGACGCCTCGTACCTGGGGATGGTCTGGCTGACCCGCGGCCGCTACCCCGAGACCAGCCTGGGGATGGAGATCGCCAAGCTGGTGTTCTTCACGGCGGTGTCGCTGATGCTGATGGCCGACCTGCAGAAGAACCTCGACCGCATCAAGCGGATCCGCGAGGTGCTGGGCCGGGCCGAGGGCGGCGACCTGACGCCGCGCACCGCCGACCATGAGAAGGACGAGGTGCACTTCCTGGGCGTCAGCCTCGACGCGCTGCTGGAGAACGAGATCAAGATCATCGGCATGATCACCGAGTCGGTGCAGGCCTTGGTGGGGATGAGCGAGCAGATCTCGTCGACGGCCAGCCAGCTGACCGCCTCGATCACCGAGATCGTCGGCACCACGCACCAGCTGACCGACAACGTCAAGGCGCAGCAGAGCGAGATGTCGTCCACCCTCCAGACCGCGGGCAGCCTGGGCGAGGCCAGCCGCCAGGCGATGGAGCAGTCGGGCCAGGCCCAGCAGTTCTCGGGCGCGGTCTCGGAGACCGCGGAGGGCGCGGTCGGCCAGAGCGACGCGGTCGGACGGGACATCGCGCTGATCAGCCAGCGCCACCGGGCGCTGGCCGAGCAGGTGCGGCAGTTCCACGAGACGGCCGCGGCCATCAGCCGCAGCGTCGACGCCATCAACGCCATCTCCAGCCAGATCAACGTCCTGTCGTTCAACGCCCTGATCGAGGCCACCAACGCCGGCGAGCACGGCCGCGGCTTCTCGGTGGTGGCCGACGAGATCCAGAAGCTGGCCAGGACCACCCAGGCCTCGGCCAACGAGATCGGCAAGATGACGGGGGCCATCAACGATTCGCTGACCGCCATCAGTGCCAGCACCGAGGAGGTCAACCGCGCCATCGGCAGCGGCAGCATCGAGATCACCGCGGCGGCCGAGGCGCTGCGGACCATCGCCGCCAAGGTGTCGGACCTGGCCGGCGCCGTGCGCGGCATCAACGAGATGACCGCGCGCGAGGGGACCGACGTCGAGCGGATCGTCCAGCAGGTGAGCCTGGCCAACGGGCTGTCGCGGGACAACGCCGCCGCCGCCGAGCGGATCCTGGCGGCGCTGGAGCAGCAGTCGGCCGCCAGCCAGGAATTCTCGGCCATGAGCCAGGAGCTGGTGGCGGTCTCCAGCAACCTGGAGGGCATGGTCCGGACCTTCAAGGTGTCGTGAGCGGCCCGGCGCTCCGGCGGTCGTTGCAACGTCAAGGAGGGTGAGCTGTGCCGATCGGGTATTCCTGGAAAGAGGCCATGGCCGGCATCCGCCGCGCCAAGCTGATGAGCCTGCTGTCGGTGTCCACCATCTCGGCGGCCCTGTTCCTGCTGGGCGCCTTCCTGCTGGTGACGGTCAACTTCCGCTCGGCGGTGTCGGCCTTCAAGAACAAGTTCGAGATCCAGGCCTTCCTGTCGGAGGCCTGCGACCAGCACCAGGCGCTGGTGGTGGGCAGCTACATCCGCGAGGTGCCGGGCGTGGCCGACGCCGTGTTCGTCTCCAAGGAGGAGGCGCTGAAGAAGTTCCGCCAGGAGCTGGCCGGCCAGGCCGACCTGCTGGACGCGCTGGAGACCAACCCGCTGCCGCGCTCGTTCCGGGTGACGCTGCGGCCCGAGGCCCGCGACCCCGAGTCCATGGCCCGCATCGCCGAGCGGATCTTGGCCATCGACAAGGTGGAGGACGTGGAGTACGGCCGGGAGTGGCTGGGGAAATTCTACCGGCTGGGGCGGCTGCTGGTGATGCTGGACATCGCGCTGCTGGTGATCGTCAGCCTGGCCTCGGTGATCGTGATCTTCAACACCATCCAGCTGACCCTCTACGCCCGGCGCCAGGCCGTGGTGATCATGAAGCTGGTGGGCGCCACCGACGGCTTCATCCGCCGGCCGTTCCTGCTGGAGGGCATGCTGCACGGTTTCGCCGGGACCGCGGCCGGCACCGGCGTGCTGTACGTGTTCTACCGGCTGCTGTCGGGCAGCTTCCCCTCGGTGATCTTCTTCCGGGCCCAGCAATTCCTGGTGCTGATGGCCTTCGGCGTCCTGCTGGGGCTGGCCGGCAGCTGGATCGCCGTGGTGCGTTTCCTGCGGCGGATGCCGGGGTCGGCCTAGCATGGGCCGCGGCGGCGGAAAAATCAGGTGTTCACGATGTCGTCTTTGGGCTTGACAGCGGCGTTTTTTTTTGCTAAACTTATCCTTTGCAATGGGTAATCTGGGCCTGTGGCGCAGTTTTGGTAGCGCGCGTGACTGGCAGTCATGAGGTCAGGGGTTCGAATCCCCTCAGGTCCACCAGTTACCGCTTGTTCCATCCCCGACAAGCGTAGGTTCGGCGTAGCCCACACCAGGGCACAAGCGTATACGCTTGTGCCCTGAATTTTCAGGAGGAGCCATGTCGCGAGCACCGATGCACCCGTTCCTCAAATTCCTGGTCCTGGCGGCGGTCGTGGCCGGCCTCTACGCCGGGATCAAGATCCTGCTGCCCTATATCCGGTTCGCCGACATCAAGGGCAAGGTGCGGGAGGCGGCGACCAACTCGGTCTCCGAGAGCGACGAGTCGCTGGCCACCAAGCTGGCCGAGACCGCGCTGGACGACAAGCTGCCGATCGCCGGCGACTATTTCT
>DATJQG010000139.1:0-4713 GCA_035506015.1 Candidatus Edwardsiibacteriota bacterium | reverse complement strand
CGCCGGCGCGCCGTAGAAGGCGTGCCAGGCGGGGTCGTTCAGCCGCTCCTTGATCTTGGGGTTGTCCAGCTGCTTGAGGATCTCCTTGACCTGCGCGCTCAGTTTGTCGAGCACGGCCTTGTTCTGCACGACCGTGAAGTGCCAGGACTGGCCGTTCATGGCGCTGGGCGCGAAGCACCCGGCCTCGAGGATGGCCGCCAGGTCCGACTCCTTGACCTGGTCGGGCGTGTAGGACCGCACGCTGCGCCGCGACTTGATGGCATCGATCACCGCGTTCATAGATCTATCCTTCTCTCGGGTTCTTGTTCTGGAACCGGTGCCGCAGCGATGACACGAATTCCCGGGCGTGTTGCTCGCTGTCGGCGGAATAGTCGATCTTCAGCTGACGCGCGGTCTCGCGCGCCGACCGGGCAAAGATCTCCATGGTCGCGGCCAGGGCCGCCCAGACCTCGTCGCCATCGTACCGCGCATACGCTCCGCGCAGCTGCCGGACGATCGCGGGGTCGGCCCATTTCTCGAAGAACCGGCCCTCATGCCAGGTATCGTAGGCCAGGCCGTGCGCGGCGCGCGCCTGCCACTCGGCCATCCGGCGGATCTGGCGCTTGAGCAGGCCGTCGCATACCGATTTGGCCAGCAGGACCTCGCCCCGGGCCAACTTCTTGGCGGTCCACACCGCATGGTACCAGAAATCGCTGGCCAGTTCGCCGAATTCGCCCTCGCCGGGATGGGCCGCCGGAGCGGGTTTGAGGTCGCAGGCGCCGATCCTGGCCTGCAGGCCGTCCTTGTCCAGCAGAAAACGGTAGCCCCGGCTCAGCGTGACCCTGACGTCGTTGGGGAATCCCTGTTCGACCATCGGCATCACCAGGGACACCGGCGCCAGCGAGAAGTCAACGTCCAGGCCGCCCTGGTACAGCACGCGCCGCTCCAGGCTGCGGCCGTCGGCGGTCGCCTCCATGAAGGTCAGCCAGACGATGCCGAACCGGCGCACCCAGCCGGCGCTGTCGACGTACGGCCGGATATCCCGGGCGAACACCAGCAGGTCGAGGTCGGAGAATTCGTCGGCCGGGGTATCGGCCCTGGCCCGTGACCCCAGCACCATCGCCGCGCGGATGTTCTCCTCGCCCTGCGCCCACGCCAGGAATTTATCGATGATGGCCTGGTATGCCCGTGCCGTCTCATCCATCGGATAGCACTGCGGAATATTTCAGACCTTCCCCACCGGCGCCAGGTACACCACCAGCTCGCGCTTCCTGTCCAGCTTCAGCAGCTTGTCGACCATGTCCTGGTCGTAGGCGCCGATGCCGCACGTGCCGCAGCCGATCGACTCGCAGGCCAGGTAGAAGTTCTGGCAGACGTGCCCGGCGTCCAGCAGGATCAGCTTGGCCGACTCGGTGACGTAGCGCCACTCGGTCTTGTAGGGCGCCGCGGCCCAGAAGAAGGTGGCCGCGCAATGCCCAACGAACGACTGGCCGAGGTTGGCCCGGCCGATGGCGTCCTGCTGGTCCTTGATCTGGCGCAGGAACGCCAGCCGGTGGTCGGCCGCCTGGTAGCGGTACAGGCCGGGCTTGACGCCGTCGACGTTGTGGACGGCGACGTAGGTCTCGAAGGGGTGCATCGAGCCGGCCGAGGGCACGGTGCGCATCGTCATCCGGCCGTCGTTGGAGACGCGGCGCACGCCCTGCGTGGCCCACAGCAGGTAGGACAGCTCGGCCTGGGACAGCGGGTGCTCCTTGTACTTGCGGCGGCTCTGGCGCCCGGCGATGCAGTCGTAGAGGCTGTTGTTGATCACGGTCGAGCGGTCGGGCTTGGGCAGCTCCACCACCGGCCCGCCCTTGGGGTAGGGCTGCTGCACCGGCGGCCGCTGCTTGCCGCGCTGCTGGTCGGAGATCACGCCGTCCAGCGCCGCGAAGTCCGACCGCAGCAACCGCCGGTTGTCCATCACCCGTTTGGCGGTGGCGGCCATGTTGCGCTCGGCCTTCCTGACCCTGATCGGAACGGCTTTCAGGGCCGCGGCCATCGTGTGCTCGATCCTGGCCTTTTCCTTGTCGTCGGCCGCGGGCACCTTTTCCAGCTGGGCCCGGAACCATTCCTCGTAGCCGGGCATGGGGAAGGTCTTGATGAAGGTTTCCCGTTGGTCCGCATCCCAGCGCTTGATCGTCCCGATCACGCCGTTGACCGCGTCCTCGCCCGGGTCGAACAGGGCGTCGATGAAGTAGCGTTTCTCGATCTTGGACAGCCTGGCGATCCGTTTGACCAGTATCTGCATGGCTCGTTCCTTTCCTATCGGCCGCGCTGGCGGCTTTACTTGATCGGGCTGCCGGTCGCCATCCTGCGCTGCGGGGTCAGGATCACCACGCCGCCCTCGTCCGAGGCCGCCAGCAGCATGCCGTTGGACTCCAGGCCGCGGATCTTGGCCGGCTTGAGGTTCGCGACCACCACGATCTGCTGCCCGACCAGCTGTTCCGGCTGGTACCACTGGGCGATGCCCGCCAGCACCTGCCGGGTCTCCTCGCCGATCCTGACCTGGAGCCGCAGCAGCTTGTCGGCGTTGGGCACCTTCTCGGCGGCGACGATCTCGGCCGTGCGCAGCTTGACCTTCTTGAAGTAGTCGATGTCGATCAGCTCGTCCGTTGCGGGTTGCACGTTGACCGTTTCCTGTTTGACGGTTTCAACGATTTTACCATTTTCTTCCATTCGTTTTCCGCCCTCCGCTTTCGTTTTCGTATCGATCCTGGGGAACAGCGGCTCGCTGGCCGCGATCCTCGTTCCTGGTTTGAGCAGGCCCCACCGCGCCGCGTTGTCCCAGGTGGCGTCCGGCTGGCCCAGCCCCATGCGGGTGAGCAATTCCAGGCACTTCGACGGCATCACCGGCAGCAGCGCGATGGTGGCGATCCGCAGGGCCTCGGTGGCGGTGCGCAGCACGGTGTCGATCCGGGTCCGGTTGCCCTCCTTGTTGAGTTTCCAGGGCGCGTTGGATTCCACGTAGCGGTTGGTGGCGCGCACCAGGTTGAGCGTCTCCTCCAGCGCGTCGTTGAAGTCGAACGCCTCGACGGACTGCTGCACCTTGGGTCCCAGTTCCAGCGCCAGCTTCTTCAGCTCCTCGTCCTGGCCCTCCATCGTCCCGGCCGCCGGCAACGCGCCGCCGCAGAACGTCCCGACCATCTTGAAGATGCGGCTGGCCAGGTTGCCGTAGTCGTTGGCCAGGTCGGAGTTGATGCGTTGCTCCAGCCTGGCATAACTGAAGTCGCCGTCGCTTGTGGTCGAGATCTCGCGCAGCAGGAAGTAGCGCAGCTGGTCGGTGCCGTATTTCGCAGCCAATGACTCTGGGTCAATGACATTGCCCAATGACTTTGAGATTTTTTGCTCGTCGATGGTAATGAACCCGTGCGTGAGCAGCCGATGCGGCAACGGCACGTTGGCCGACATCAGCATGGCCGGCCAATACACGGCATGGAAACGGATGATGTCCTTGCCGATGATATGGACCCGTTCGGGGCATCCCGCCCAGTACTTCTTGTAGAGCTCGCCCTCGTCGGCGTAACCCAGCGCGTTGATATAGTTCGATAGCGCATCAAACCAAACATAGATCACCTGCGATGGATCGCCCGGCACCGGAATACCCCAGCCTCTCGCCCTCTGCACCGGCCGCGAAATTGAAAAATCCTGCAGCCCGCCGCGAATGAAGGCCAGCACTTCGTTCTTGCGGGTTTTGGGGACGATCTGGTACTCATCAGAATCGATCAGACGATCCAGCTTATCCTGGTATTTCGACAAACGGAAAATGTAATTCTCCTCCTCGATCATCTCGGGCACGGTATCGTGATCGGGACATTTACCGTTGACTAATTCTTCCGGCAGATAGAATTTCTCGCAGCCCACGCAGTACAGGCCCTTATAGCGTTTTTTGTAAATATCGCCCTGGGCAAAGCAAGCTGCCCACAGTTTCTGGGCGCCGCGCGTGTGCCGTTCCTCCGAGCTCGTCCTGATGAAGTCATCATTGGAGAGCGACAGATAGTCATGCATGTCGGCAAAGAACTTTGCGTTCCGCGCGACCAACTCGGCTGTCGGGATGCCCTCTTTTTCTGCAGTTTGCACATTCTTCAACGCGTTTTCGTCCGAGCCGGTCAAAAAGCGGACGTCGCGGCCGAACAGCCGCTGGTAGCGGGCCAGGGCGTCGGTCTGGACGATCTCCAGCGCGAAGCCGACGTGCGGCTTGGCGTTGACGAAGGGGATGGCGGTGGTGATGTAGTAGGGTTTCATTTCTGCTTGGCCTCGCTCAGTTCCGCCAGCTCGAACTCGCTGTGCCCCTCCTCGAACCGGACGTGCACCTTCTGCTTGAAGATGTCGACCTTGTAGACCGTGCCGTTGCCCTGGGGCGTGCCCACGATCGAGCCTACCCGCGGCATGGCGCTGTAGGCCTGCTCGTAGTAGTGGTCCTCATAGGTCAGGCAGCACATCAGCCGGCTGCACAGCCCCAGCATCTTGTTGGAGGTCATCGACAGGTTCTGCTCCTTGGCCATCTTCAGGGTCACCGGCTCGAAGGTCTTGATCCAGCGCACGCAGCACAGCTCGCGGCCGCACAGCCCGTAGCCGCCCTGGCGCCGGGCCTCGTCCCGCACCCCGATCTGGTGCATCTCGATCCGGCCCTTGAACATCGAGGCCAGGTCCCGCACCAGGCCGCGGAAATCCACGCGCTTCTCGGCGGTGAAGAAG
>DATJQG010000138.1:0-9222 GCA_035506015.1 Candidatus Edwardsiibacteriota bacterium | reverse complement strand
GGGCCTGGTCGGCCACGTAGAGGATGAAAATCGTATTCAAGCTTTGTTCCCGAAACAGTGCGATGATGTGAATATTTTCCGGGCGTTTGGTCTAGGGTCTCTTGGTCTTTGCGCAGGCCTTGATGATCTTGTTGCGCTCGGCCTCGACCTGGTCGGGCTGCACCATGTTCTGCAGCAATAGCTCGTCCATCAATTTTATATCGTCATCGACTTTTAGGTCTTTTATCGGATCCACAATATCCCTGTACTTGATGGCGAAGCCCTGCTTCAGCGTCTCCAGCGCCTCGTCGTAGCGCTTGAGGTCGCTGCGCACCCGCGCCAGCCAGACGTAGGCGTCGTACCGCGCCTCATGTGCCTCGACGGCCTTGAGCAGCGCGCGCTCGGCCTCATCCAGCTTGCCCTGCTGGTACAGCGCCTGGCCCTTGCTGCGCCAGGGATCGGACCAGCGCGGCGCCGCGGCGTTGAGCTGCTCGCAGATGGCGATGGCGCGGTCGTCGTCCTTGGCCGACAGCAGGAACTCCGCCAGGTCGTATTTGGTGGCGGCGTCCAGCGAATCCCGGATCGCGTAGAGGTCGTTGACCTGGGCGGCGAGGTTGGTCCGCTCGACCGCCAGCGAGGCGATCAGGCTCGGGTAGTCCTTGGGGTTCCTGGCCAGCAGCGTGTCCAGTTTGGCGCGCGCTTTGAGATACCCCTGGTTGCTGGGCTGCTGCAGGTACTGCCGGACCGGATCGGGCTGCGGCGCGGCTTGCGCCGCGGCCGGGGCCGCCTTCCCCTTCGCGTCCTGTTTTTTCGCCTGGTCCTTCTGCGCCAGTCCTATGCGACAGCACAGGACGGCCATCACCAAACCGATCGCGATGCGATTCATGGAGCGGGAACCCTCCCTGTCCCTGTGCCTTTGTGGTGAAAACATCTACGCCCCGAACTTGGCCAGCTTGCCGGCGTGGGCCAGCAGCAGCGGCATCAGGTCGGTGGACGGGAACCGCCCCAGCGTGCCCACGGCGCAGTTGCGCTCGGTGAACTCCTCGGTCCAGCCCGGCTGGGCGGTGCGGGCGCTCAGCAGCAGCGGCACGGGATGCCAGCTGTGGCCCTTGAGCATGGCGGGCGTGCTGTGGTCGGCGGTGATCACCAGCACGTCGGGCCCCAGTTTCTGCACCATCGGCAGCGCCGCGTCCAGCTCGTTGATCACCTGCACCTTGGCGTTGAAGTTGCCGTCCTCGCCGTAGGTGTCGGTCTTCTTGACATGGAGGTAGAAGAAGTCGTGGGCGTGGTAGTGCTCCTGCAGCGTGGCGAACTGCTCCTCGACGGTCAGGCCGGTCTTGAGCACGGTCATGCCCACGCACGTGGCCAGGCCGCGGTACATGGGATAGGCCGCGATGGCCGCGGCCTTCAGGCCGTAGCGGTCCTTGAACGACGGCAGGTAGGGCAGCTTGGAGAAGCCGCGCAGCAGCACCGTGTTGGCGGGATGCTCGTCCTTCAGCGCCTGGTTGCACTTGGCGACGAACTTCCTGACGATGGACGCCGTCCGCTCGGCCTCCTCGAACAGCACCTGGGGCTCCAGCGCCTTGGCGCCCTCGCGCTGGGGATCGGTGTCCGCCAGGTGCTCGGACAGCTTGTCGCCCCGGAACACCACCACGAAGCGGTGCTCGGTGGCGTGCATGATGGAGACGTTGACGTCGTCCAGCGCCGGTATCTCTCGCTGCAGCTTCTGGCACAGCGCCATGTTGCGCTCGGTGCTGAGGCGGCCGGCGCGGCGGTCGGTGATCACGCCGTGCTTGTCCATGGTGGCGAAGTTGCCGCGCACCGCCACGTCCTTCTTGCCGACGTCCATCCCGATGCCCAGCGCCTCCAGCACGCCGCGGCCGATCTGGTACGTGACGGGGTCGTAGCCGAACAGCGCCAGGTGCGCCGGCCCGCTGCCGGGCGTGATGCCCGGCGCCACCGGCACGGCCAGCCCGCAGGCCGAGCGCGCCGCCAGCTTGTCGATGTTGGGCTTGGCCGCCACCTCCAGCTCGGTCTTGCCGTCCAGGTCGCGCGGCAGGCCGCCCAGCCCGTCGATCACCAGCAGCACGATCTTCTTGTCGTTGGGCACCAGCAGCGACCGCAGGATCGCGTCGTCGATCATATGCCGTCACCTTGTCGGGATTGTTCGCCGGACGGGTTCAATCGTTCACCTCCTGCGTCCACTTGCGCAGGGTGGCCTGGGACAGCCGCTCCTTCATCCGCTCCACCACCTCGTACGGCACGCGCACCGGGCAACGCGAACCGCTGCTGCCCATGCCCTCGCCGTGGAAATCCGAGCCGCCCGAGACCAGCAGTTTCTTGCGCGTCGCCAGCTCCAGGTAGTGCTTGGCCTGGGTGGCGGTGTGCTTGGCGTGCCAGACCTCCAGGCCGTCCAATCCGCTGGCGGCGAAGCCGTCGATCAGGTCGTCCGCGCCCTCGATGCCGGGGTGGGCGAAGAACGCCAGGCCGCCGGCGTCGTGGATCAGCCGGAACGACTCCGCCGGCGACAGGAAGTCCTTGGCCACGTAGGCAGGGCAGCCGGCGCCGATGTAGCGGGAGAAGGCCTCGTCGATCGAGCCGACGTAGCCCTGCTCCAGCAGCGCCCGCGCCACGTGGGGCCGGCCCAGCGAGCCGCCGCCGGCGATCTGCAGCACCCGCTGCATCTCGATGTGCACGCCCATGGCCGACAGCTTCTCCACCATCCGCTGGGCCCGCTCCAGCCGCGCCTGCTTGAAGTGCGCCACCTGCGCCTGGAACACCCGGTCGTGGTGGGCGATGAAGTAGCCCAGGATGTGGATCTCGCGCTCGTCGATGGTGGTCGACAGCTCGATGCCGGGGATCACCTCCAGGCCGACCCGCGAGCCCAGCGCCGCGGTGGCGCCGATCGACTCCCAGCTGTCGTGGTCGGTGACCGCGATCGCCTTGTAGCCCTTGGACGAGGCGTAGTCCACCAGCTGTTCCGGGGTCAGCGTGCCGTCCGAGGCCACGGTGTGGAGGTGCAGATCGACGTATGCTTCGCGATGTCCGCTGCGTTCCGCCATCGTCAGAACACCGGCTGCTTGCTCTTGTTGTCGCTGTTCTCGGCGTCGCTCTTCAGGCCGAGGTCGGCCACCACCGACTCGATCAGCGTCTCGTCGATCTGCTGGATGCCGGTCATGGCGCCCTCCAGCAGCGCGTTGTCGCAGATGGTGTTGATCAGGCGCGGCTTGCCGTCGGAGTAGAAGTGGATGAACTCGTAGGCCGAGTCGGTGAACAGCTCCTTCTTGCAGTTGACCACGGCCAGCCGGTACTTGATGTAGCCCCGGGTGGACTCCGAGGTCAGCGGCTCCAGCTTGTGCTTGACCGCGATCCGCTCGCGCAGCGGCGGGTCCATGGCCAGGCACTGCTCCAGGTCGGGCAGCCCGAACAGCAGGAAGGTGATCAGCATGCTGCCGGCGATCTCCATGTTCAGCAGGCCGCGCATCTCCTCCATGATCTCCTTGTTCTTGAGCATGTTGGCCTCGTCGATGATCACCACCGCCTTGCGCCCGTCGTTGTAGATCCGCATCAGCTGCTCGTAGAGCTGGCCGATCATGCCGGCCTTGTTCTCGGCGGGCTTCTCCACGCCCATCTGCTGGGCGATCTTGGTGATCAGCCAGCCCGGCGTCACCTCGGAGTGCACGATCACCAGCAGCGCGGTCTCGTACTGGTCGTCCGGCAGGATCTCCAGGATGCGCCGCGAAACGGTGGTCTTGCCCGTGCCGATGTCGCCCAGCACCACGGCCAGCCCCTTCATCTGCTCGGCCGCGTGCATCATCTTGAGGATGGCCTTGGAATGCTGCGGGCTGTCGTAGTAGAAGCGGCTGTCCGGCGCGTTGGAGAACGGCTGGTCGTCCAACCCGTAGAATTTCTTGTAATCCATTATATTAACTCCTTGAAAATTAACCCACTATAAGATTTTAAGTTTAACCGATAACTGGTTGTTTTTCAAGCATAAAATGGCGATTTTTCAAGAAATTTTTGCATGGAAAATGAGATGTCTGACTCACAATAGTACAGCCAACTCCTGGCGATCAGGTGTTGGCTGTTGCGGGGCCCGGGATCGCGGCGTTTTGGTGCCGCCAGGTCGCGCAACGCCGATCGGTGACAATGCGAAAGAAAAAACTGCCGTCACAAAAACGGCAGTTCCTCCGGTCCCGGTACTTCCCGTGGTTCTTTCCCCCGGTCACCACTGGCAGGAAGAGCGGCGTCAATACAGTTTTTCGATCCGGATATCTTTATAATAGTGCTTGAGGATCCGCACGTAGCTCTTGCCCGCCCGCGCCATGCCGATCGCGCCCCACTGGCACATCCCCACGCCGTGCCCGTTGCCGAACCCGCGCAGAAAGACCGTGTCCACGTCGCCCGCACCGTCTTTATGCAACGACAGGTCGAACTTGGTGCTGGGCAACGTATGGTTCGTCAGGCCGGAGCGGATCCTGTCCTTGTACAGCGCCGTGTCGCCTGTGGCAGAACTGATCTTCAGCGCGACGGCCCGGTACGACGGGCCTTTCTGAGCGATGGCGATGTCGCGTATCGCGACGGACGGCCCGAACAATTTCGCCGAGATGTCGCTTGCCGCGATGGTGTCGTGCCATGAGTATTTCGGGGACGCCTTGCAGTAGCTGTCGGCGACGGATTTGATGTAGGGGAAATCCTTGTCCTGGGCGTTCCAAACTTCAGAAGCAAACGAAGTTTGACCGCCGCAGCAGGAATGGTAGTTGGCGGCGACCACGCTGCCGTTGCAGGTCAGCACCTGGCCCTCGGTCTGGCGCACCGCCTGCTGGACGACGGGGTTGATGGGCCTGTCCGGGTCGAAGGCCTGGTCGCTGACCGAGGACTCCAGGTCGTAGCCCGCGCCCGGGCGCGAGCCCAGCCTGGCGTAGGCGTAGCTGCGCGACGCCACGGCCTGGGCCTTGGCCGCCTCGATCTCGTCCGGTTTGGCCATGCCCAGCTCGGCGTTGACCACGCCGGCCAGGTAGTCCTCCAGCGGCAGCTCGGCGACGGCCAGCACGCCGGCCGAGTCGGGCAGCAGTTCGATGGCCTTGACCCGCCGGCCGTTGACCAGCACGCCGGCCTTGGACCACGCCTTGAGCGGCCCGGCGATCCCGGCCACGGCCGTGCCGCGCGAGGTGGCCGCGGCGAGCGACCCGCCGGAAACGGTGACGGTCCAGCAGTCGCCCGGCGCCAGCGCCGTCCGATGGGCCGCATCCGAGACCCATACCGTGTCGGGACCCGCGACCGCCGCCTGCGGCAGGTTATGGAACAGCGCCACCCGCACCAGCACGATCCCCCGGCCGCCCGGCCGCGACAGGTAGACCGGCGCGCAGCCCACGGCGGCCAGCAGCGCCAGGTTAAAGAGGACTATTTTTGTCTTATTTTTCACGGTGGCCCTGCAGCCGCGCGATGCGGCGTTCGATGTACTGGCTGTTGAGCGGCAGGCCGTGCTGCCGCGCGAACCGCAGCGCCTCCCGCCATGCCGCGGCGGCCATCATCGGATCCGCCGTTTCATAGGCGACCGCGGCATTGACCTTGGCCTTGAGCGTGATATCGGTATCGTCGCCCGCCGCGGCGGCCCGCTGGTAGGCGGCGACGGCCTCCGCGAAGCGCCGCTGGTCCTGCAGCACCAGGCCCAGGTCGTACCAGGCCCGCTGCGAGTTCGGGTCGAGCGCCGCCGCCCGGCGGAACGCGGCCTCGGCCCGCCCGCGGTCGCCCGATCCCGCGGCGCAGATGCCCTGCAGCAGGTGGGCGTCGGCGGCGTCGGGGTCCTGCGCCAGCCACGCCGCCACATGGGCCGCCGCCGCCTGGCAGTCGCCGCGCGCCGCGTACAGCCGCGCCAGCCCGGCGTGGGCGACCACGTAGCGCGGCTCCAGCGCGGCCGAGCGCAGGTAGTACAGCTCGGCCGAATCATATCGGCCCGCCTCGAAGTGCAGCCCGCCCAGGTAGCCCTGCGCGATGAACGAGCGCGGTTCGCGCCGCACCTCGGCCCGCCAGAAGGCCAGCGGGTCGCGCCACTCCAGGGCCCGCAGCATCGACACGGCGGCGCAGCCGCACAGCACCGCGGCCAGCGGCAGCGACCAGATGATCCGCGGCCGTGCGGCGCTCCAGCGCAGCGCGGCCCAGGCCGCGACCCCCATCAGCGGCAGGTACAGGAAGCGCTCGGCCAGCAGCGTGGTGATGGGGATCAGGTTGGACACCGGCAGCAGCGCCGCCATGAACCAGGCCCAGGCCCAGGCGAAGCGGCGGCCCCGCCGGGCGTCGCGCACCGCCAGCGCCGTCAATGCCGCCAGCAGCAGCGCGCAGCCGGCCACCCGCCAATCGGGCGACGTCGACAGCGTGTAAACGTAGTCGACGTGCAGCGGCCACGGCCAGACCGCCAGCCGCACGTAGTCGGCGGCCACCCGCACCATGGTCAGCGCCGTGGTCGCGAACGAGTCGCCCCAGTACGGGCACTGGCCGGACGCGCCCAGCACCAACCGCCGCGCGATGAAATACAGCACGGCCAGCGACCAGAACAATATGTACGCGGTGCGGCGTTGTCTGAGGGTGCGCGGGAACTCCGGGCCCGCCTGCAGCCAGTCGGTCAGCATCACCAGCGCCGGCAGCACGATCGCGGTCTCCTTGGCCAGCAGCGCCAGCGCGAAACAGAGCAGCGAACCGGCCAGCGTCAGCGCGGTCCGCCGCCCCCTGGCAAGATGAGACAAGATCAGGGAGCCGAGCGCGAACAGCGCGAACAGCAGGTCGCCGCGGCTGGAGATCCAGGCCACGGCCTCGGTCTGGGCCGGATGCAGCGCGAACAGCAGCGCCGCGGCCAATGCGGCCGCGGCATCCTTGAACAGCAGCAACAGCAGGATATAGAACAGCAGGGCGTTGGCCAGGTGCAGGGCGATATTGGTGAGATGGAAACCGGCGGGACCGGGACCCCACAGCTTGTAGTCGAGCAGGAACGACAGCGACCGCAGCGGCCGCCAGATGCCCTGCCACCGCACCGAGGCCAGCGAGGTGGCTGGTTGGACGAAATACGACGGGATGCTGGACCACTGCCTGATGCCCTCGTTCTCCTGCACGAAGAACCGGTCATCGTAGCCGAAGCCGGCCCGCAGCGCCGGCCAGTAAGCGGCGGCCACGGCCAGCGCGATCAGCAGCAGGTGCCGCCAGCGGGCCGTCATTTGGAGAGCACCAAATACTGGATCAGTCCCCAGCGCCGCAGCAGGCCGCGGCGGTGCCAATGGTTGAGCGTGTCGGTAAGCCACGGCACGGGGACCGGCAGCAGCAGGCGGTAGCCCGAGCGGACTACCCGCAGGCCGCATTCGACCGCGGTGCGCGCCACCGTGCGCAGGCTGCGCCCGAACAGCCGTCCCTCCGGCGTTTTCAGCCGCAGCAGCTCGCCCACCCGCATCGCCGGGAACCAGCGCGGGTTGGGCCAGGTCAGCACGATCCTGGGGTTGCCGGGGTACTGGCGCAGCCGTTCCAGCAGCGCGCGATAATCCGGCAAATGCTCGATGACGTCGCAGCAGATGACGGCGTCGAAAGCGCGGTCGGGCACGAACGCCATGACGTCGGCCTGACGGAACGCCAGCTGCGGCGGCGCGCCCCGGGACGCCAGCTCGATCATGGCCGGCGAGATGTCGACGCCCAGACCCGATCGCAGTTCCAGCGACCGCAGGATGCGGCCGGTGCTGCAGCCCAGGTCCAGCACCGACCCGGCGGTGACGTCGCCCGCCAGCGATGCCGCGAGATGCTCCAGCTGTTCGTTGTAGAAGGCCTGCCGCCGCTTCAGCCGGTCGTAGCGCGGCGCCAGCTGTTCGAAATGCCGGGCGACGCTCTTCACCCGGCCCACTCCCCGAAGCTGGCCAGCGCCCGCAGCGCCTGGCGCCAGGCGGCCCGGCTCCGCAGCCGCGCCGCGGTCCGCAGCAGTTGCGACGGCCGCAGGTAGAACGCGCGGTAGGCGGCCCGCCGCGCCGCCTCGACGGTGCGCGGCGTCAGCTCGCCGGCCCGCAGTACGCCGTAGTTCTGCTCGTAGCGCCGCCAGTCGCCGCTGGCCAGCCAGCCGCTGCGCCTGGCCTGGTCGTAGAGCGCGGAGCCGGGGAACGGCACCGCGGCGTAGAACTGCGCGTAGTCCAGACCCAGCTCGCGGGCGAACGCCGCCGTCCGCCGCAGGTCGGCCCGGGTCTCGCCGGGAAAGCCCAGCATCAGGTGGCCGGTCACCTGCAGCCCGGCCTGGTGCGCCCAGCGCACGGCCTGCCGGGCCTGGTCGACCGTGCTGCCCTTGCCCATCAGCCCCAGCACGCGGTCGACGCCCGATTCCAGGCCGTACCCGATCATCCAGCAGCCGGCGCGCCGCAGCGCGGCCAGCAGCTCGGGGTCGACCTGGTCGCTGCGGCTGTTGCAGACCCAGCCGATCTTCAGGCCGCGCCGCAGGATCTCCTCCGCCACGGCCAGGGCGTGCCCCCGGTCCAGCGTGAACGACTCGGCCCAGAACAGGAACTGGTCGACGCCGTACGCCGCGACGTCGTGCGCGATCTCGTCGACGATGCGGCCGGGGGAGAACCGCCGCGGCCGCCGGCCGTAGTAGGCGTGGTCGGCGCAGAACGCGCAGCCGTGGGGGCAGCCGCGGCCGGTGGCCACCAGCAGGAACGGCGTCGGGGACAGCGGCAGCAGATAACGCCGCTTGTCGATCAGGTCCCAGGCCGGGAACGGCAGCATGTCGAGCTCCGCGACCGGCGGGCGGTCAGGATTGTGCGCGCTGCCCTGTTCCCCGCGGTACGAGATGCCGGCGACCTGGGGCAGCGGCATGCCCGACGCCAGATCGAGCGCCGCCATCTCCGGCTCGCCGCGGATCACCGCGTCGATGGCAGGCGACAGCTGCAGCGTCTCCCCGGGCAGCGCCGTGACATGGATGCCGATCAGCGCGATGCGGCAGGCCGGGACCGCCTGTTTCAGCGCCGCCGCGGTCTCCACGTCCCCCGGGATCGACGGCGTGGCGGTGTTGACGATGCACCAGTCCGGGGAGAACGCCACGGCCTGCCCGACCACCGTCTGCTGCGGCAGCGCCGCCGCGATGGCGTCGATCAGCCGCACCTCGTGCCCGGCCCGGCGCAGCACCGCCGCCGTCATCGCCAATGACAGCGGCGGCCAGAGCGAGGCCCAGGCCCCCTGGCGCTGCATGCACCGCCCCTCGCGCACCTGGGGCACGCCCTGGTA
>DATJQG010000137.1:0-4889 GCA_035506015.1 Candidatus Edwardsiibacteriota bacterium | reverse complement strand
CTTCAGCGCCAGCTCGGACCGCTGGGCGCCGCTGGTCAGGATCGACACGCCCGAGAGCACGGTCAGCGCCAGGCTGCACAGCCCCATCAGCGCCGTCACCAGCCCCATCACCACCGCGGTCATCAGCTTGCCGGCCACCAGCTGGCGGCGGTCGATGTCGCACACCAGCAGGGTCTCGATGGTGCGGCGCTCCTTCTCGCCCGCCGTGATGTCGATGGCGGGGTGCAGGGCCCCGACCATCACCAGCATCATGATCATGTAGGGCAGGATCATCCCCAGGATGAAGCCGCCCATCTTCTGGGGCGAGGCCACGTTGCGGTATTCCACCGGCAGCGGCGACAGCAGCAGGGTGTCCAGCCCTCGCCGCCCCAGCTGTTCCGCCACCAGCTGGTGCTGGTAGGTTTCCAGCAGCTGCCGCAGCCGGTCGCGGGCCACGCCGGAGCCGCGGCTGGCCTCGTCGTACAGCACCGCCAGCGGGCTGCGCCCGTCCCGGCCGGCGGGGCTGAACTCGATGATCGCCTGGATGTCGCCGTCCTGCAGCAGTTGCCGCGGTTGCGGCAGCTCGACCAGCGCCAGTTTGGGCTCGGCCCGCAGCAGCGCCAGCAGCCGCTGGTCGCGCGGCTCGCCCGTCACGGCCACCTGGGCCACCCGGCGCTCCTCGCCCTGCCGCTGGCCGGCGAGCAGCAGCCCCATCCCGATGAACATCACGGGATAGATCACCAGCGGCAACACCAGCACCGAGAAGATGGTGCTGCGGTCGCGGAAGGCGTCGCGCAGCTCCTTGCGGAACACGATCATCGCCTTACCGCCCGTCATGGTCGCCCCCCATCAGGCCGACGAAGACCTCTTCGAGGTCGTCCTGCCGATACGCCAGCTTCAGCTCGGCCGCCGTGCCCCGGGCCAGCAGCTTCCCGTGGTCGATGAACGCGATCTCATCGCACAGGGTCTCGGCCTCGTGCATGATGTGGGTGGAGAACAGCACGCAGCGGCCCTGGTCGCGGCACTGCCGGATGAAGCGGATGATGTTGCGGGTGGTCATGATGTCCAGCCCCGTGGTCGGCTCGTCCAGGATCAGCACCGGAGGGTCGTGGAGCACGGTGCGGGCCAGCGACACCTTCTGCTTCATGCCGGTGGAGAGCTTGGCCACGCGCTGGTCCAGGAACGAGCCCATGGCGAAGCGGCCGGACAGGGCCTCGATCCGCTGGTCCACGGCCGCCCGACCCATCCCGTACAGCCCGCCGAAGTAGCGCAGGGTCTCGCGGGCCGACATCCGGTCGTAGAGCCCGGTGTCGCCGGTCAGGAAGCCGATGCTGGCCCGCACCCCGGCGGGGTCGGCCGCCACGTCGCGGCCGTTGACCACGGCGGTGCCGGCGGTCGGCGCCAGGATGGTGGCGATCATCCGCAGCATGGTGGTCTTGCCCGCGCCGTTGGGCCCCAGCAGGCCGAAGATCTTCCCCGGCTGGCAGCTGAAGCTGACGCCATCGACCGCCCTGACCGGGCCCTTCTTGGGGTCGGTGAAGGTTTTCGATATGTTCTTGACGTCGATCATCGATGATCAACCACCGGGATCACGGGGGAGATTCCTGCCCGGGGTGTTTCACGCTCTGCGCCCTGGTGGTGGTGGTGCTCGAGCATCAGTGCATGCCGAAATGGAACATCCCGCCCAGCGCCGCGGTCAGCAGCGCCCAGACGCCCCACAGCCCGAACACCACGGCGTAGGCCTTGCGGCGCTCGACCCCGGTGAACGTGGCGTAGCCGATGGCCAGCAGCACCAGCATCCACACCGTGAAGATGTCCAGCTGGCCCAGCAGCCGCGTCAGGAACCCCTCCTCCATGTCCGGCGGCAGGATCAGCGCCAGCGAGGTGTGGACCTTCAGCGTCTGCTGCGCCATGATCAGCGGCACGCGCACGAACGACGCCAGTACGTTGGCCATGCCGGCCCAGGCCGTGGCCGCGAACATGTGGCCGAACGTGGTCTTGGCGCCCGTGAAGCTGAACGCCGCCCAGTAGACCAGCGCGATCAGCAGCGCCACCAGCGGCACGAAGATCACGACGTTGATCGCGCCCAGCGGGCTGCCGACCCGGCCCCGGATCATCTCCAGCATCTCCGGCGACATGTCCGGCTGGCGCTGGGCGATGTTGGCCATCACCTCCGGGACCATCACCGGCCGGATGACGAAGAAGCTGGCCACGCCGATCGCTATTGCGATCGCCAGCGGCAGCAGCCACTGCCACTTGACGTCGGCCTTCATCCCCTCGAATACCTTGGCCGGCTGGTAGAAGATCCCGGCCAGATTGCCCCACTTCATGTGTGTCCTCCCCATCGAACGGTTTGTGTACGATCCGCTGCCTAGAGCAGCTGCTCGGCGATCTGCACGGCGTTGGTGGCGGCCCCCTTGCGCAGGTTGTCGGCCACCACCCACATCACGAAGGCCCGGGGGTCGGCCGGGTCGGGCCGCAGCCGGCTGACGAAGACCTCGTCCCTGCCCGCGATCTCCAGCGGCGTGTGGTAGGAATCATTGGCATAGACGATGCCCGACGCCCGCTGCAGCAGCCGCTCGATCTGGCGCAGCTCGGCCGGCCGCTTGGTCTCGAAGTACACCGACTCGGAATGCCCGGCCGCCACCGGCACCCGCACCGTGGTGGCGTTGACCGCGACGGCGGCATCGTGCAGGATCTTCTGCGTCTCCCGCACCATCTTCCATTCCTCGCCCGTGTACCCCCGGTCGCCGAACGCGGCGATCTGCGGGATGACGTTGGCCGCGATCGGCCGCGGGAAGACCGCGTCCTTCGCCCGGTACCGCCCCGTCCGGGCCTCGCGCTCCAGGGCCGCCGGGCCGCCCCGCCCCGCCCCGGACACCGACTGGTAGGTGGCCACCACGATCCGCGTGAGGCCGAACTCCCGGTAGACCGGGGCCAGCGCCACCACCATCTGGATGGTCGAGCAGTTGGGGTTGGCGATGATGCCCTTGTGCCAGTAGACGTCGCAGGGGTTGACCTCGGGCACCACCAGCGGCACCGCGGGGTCCATCCGGTAGTCGGCGCCGTTGTCGATCACCACGGCCCCGCACCGCACGGCCTCGGCCGCGAAGCGGACGCTGGCGCCCTTCTCGCCCTCGGTGCCGGCGAAGAACACGATGTCGCAGCCCGCGAAGTCGGGGCGGTCGAGCGCCTGCACCGCGTAGGTCCGGCCGCCGAACCGGATGCGGCGGCCGCGCGACCGGCTGGAGGCCCACAGCCGCAGGTCCGCCACCGGGAACCGCCGCGCCCGCATCACTTCCAGCAGCGCCTGCCCCACCAGGCCGGTGGCGCCCACCAGCCCGACGGTCCTGCCGCGGGCCGTCCGGCTCGGGCTACTCACGCGGCGCCGCCATCTTCTCGGCGATGGTCAGGATGGCGCACTTGCCGTCCACCGGGGCTGGCTTGGGCGCCTGGTGGCGCGTCGCCGGGCCGGTGATCACGGCCGAGAACCGCTCGGGCGCGTCGGCCTCGCTTTCCAGCACGTCGGCCTTGACCCAGAAGCTGCAGCGCTCCTTCAGGCACTCGGCCTCCTCGGGCTTGCGGATGAACAGGATCGGGCAGATCATAGGGCCTCGTTTACATTCGCGGTTTGTTGTCGTCGCGGGTATCGCAGCGGCGGCGCCGGACGGCGTCAGCCGATGAACGCCTTGTGCAACGCGGTCAGGGCGCGCTCCAGCTGGCCGCGCGCGATGTAGGCGCTGATCCGGGTCTGGCCCGTGCTCAGCCCCTCCACGTGGATGCGCTGGGACGCCAGCGCCGACAGCATCTTGGAGACGATCGCCATCTCGCCGCCCACGCCCGGCCCGACCAGCGTGATGGCGCCCAGCTCGCGGTTCACCGTCAGGGCCGGCGCAGCGCCGGCCTTGCCGGCCAGCACCTGCCGGGCCCGGGCCACGTCGCTGCCCGCGACCACGAAGAACAGGTCGATGCGGCCCGCGGCGGCCGGCCCGTGGAAGAAGGACTTGACCTGGATCCCGGCCTGGGCCAGTTTGGTCACCAGCTGCGGCAGCGCCGCGCCGGGCCGGGCCTTGGCGCGCAGCGTCAGCAGCGCGACGTCCTTGTCGTGGGCGATGCCACGCACCTGGATCCGTTCCATGCGCACCTCTTTTCCGATGATGGTTCCGGCGTTCTCGCTGAAGCTGCTGCGGCAGACCACCGGCATCCGGAACTTGGCCGCCAGCTCGGCCGCCCGCACGTGCAGCACCTGGGCCCCGGCCCCGGCCAGCTCGATCATCTCGTCGAACGGGATGGCCCTGAGCTGACGGGCCCCTTTGACCAGCCGCGGGTCGGCGGTGAAGACGCCCGCCACGTCGCTGTAGATCTCGCAGGCCGCCGCGTACAGGGCCACGGCCAAGGCCACGGCCGTGGTGTCCGAGCCGCCCCGCCCCAGCGTGGTGATCTCGCGGCCCAGGGACACCCCCTGGAACCCGGCCACGATCACCACCTGGTCCTCCTTCAGCGCCTGGCGGATGCGGTCGGCCTTGATCTCCAGGATCCGCGCCCGGGTGTGCGACGAGTCGGTGATGATGCCGACCTGCGAGCCGGTGAACGAGATCGCCCGCTCGCCCAGGTCGATGATCGCCATCGACAGCAGCGCCATCGACACCCGCTCGCCCGCGGTCAGCAGCATGTCCAGCTCGCGGCTGGGCGGTGACGTCGTCACCCGGTGGGCCAGGGATACGAGCTCATCCGTGGAATGCCCCATGGCCGAGACCACCACCACCACCTTGTTGCCCGCCCGCTCGGTGCGGACGATGCGCTTGGCCACGTTGCGGATCCGCTCCGCGTCGGCCACCGACGTGCCGCCGTATTTCTGGACGATGATGGGCATTAAATATTATCAATGATATTCAAGGCAAACTGCTAAT